>JBBRDP010000086.1:0-13872 GCA_038203795.1 Gemmatimonadales bacterium | reverse complement strand
GCTGAGGCCTGGAGCACATACATGTATCCCACCACGACCGAAGCGCCACTGCGCGCCCGAGAAGCGCCCAATCAAAGCACGCAGCTCGCGCAGCAGGACGCGATGCTCACGCCGCGATTCTACACGACCGACTTTGAGAAGCTCAATGCGCTCAAGGTGACGCCGGAGAATCGCCCGATGTGGGACGCGATCCTGAAAGAATTCCGGGACGACCCCAACCGGAATCACTTCAAGCGAAACGCCGATTTCGACGCGGACTTCAGTACGATGGATCCCGTGTTGCGTGAGCAGTTCATGGATTTTCTGGTGAGTTCGGTGACGGCCGAGTTCTCGGGGTGCATTCTGTACGCGGAAATCAAGAAGCGGGTAAAGAATCCCGATGTGCGCGAGTTGTTCGGCTTCATGAGCCGTGACGAAGGGCGCCACGCCGGCTTCATCAATCACACGCTGAACGATTTCAACGTGGCGGTCGACCTGTCCTTCCTGACGAAGGCCAAGAAGTACACGTTCTTCCAGCCCAAGTTCATCTACTACGCCACGTACCTGTCGGAGAAGATCGGGTACGCGCGCTACATCCGCATTTTCCGCAACTTCGAGGAAAAGCCGGACAAGCGCTTCCACCCGATTTTCAAGTGGTTCGAGAACTGGTGTCTCGATGAGTTCCGCCACGGGGAAGCGTTCGCGGTGCTGATGCGCTCCAACCCCGAGCTGCTCGAGGGGCGCAACAAGCTGTGGATTCGATTCTTTTTGCTGGCGGTGTTCTGCACGATGTATGTGCGTGACCACGCGCGTCGCCCGTTCTTCGAGGCCATGGGGATCAATCCCGACGTGTTCGACCGGGAAGTCATCACGCTTACGAATCTCATCAGCCGCCAGACGTTTCCGGAGACGATCGATACGGATAATCCGAAGTTCTGGGCCCTGCTCGACGAGATGTGGCAGAACACCGATCAGATGAACCGCATCGAGAAGGCCGGCGGCGTGCTGGCCACCGCGCGCATCACGGCGCTCAAGGCGGCGAACGGTTTGGTGTTCCTGCGTTTGTTTGCGCTCACGCCGCACCGCCAGGCCTTGCCAGCTGACGTGCGCGTGCAACCGGTGTGGTAGGCGAGCGTATGGCTGAAGGCTCGAGCGCGTTGTCCGTTCGGACGTGGCGACGGTTAGGAACGAAGTGGCTCCCGTTTGCCGATGTGGCGAATGAGGACCTGCCGTTCTCCCGGTTGCTGCGTCTCTCGCTGTTCCAGTTATCGGTGGGCTTGGTGCAGACGTTGTTTGCCGGCACCCTCAATCGTGTGATGATCGTGGAGTTGGCGGTGCCGGCCTCGGTGGTGGCGATCATGCTGGCCATTCCGTTGCTGGTCGCGCCGTTCCGCGCCTTGGTTGGGTTTAAGTCCGACACGCATCGCAGCGTGCTCGGGCTCAAACGCGTTCCGTATTTGTGGTTGGGTTCGTGGCTGCAGTTCAGTGGACTGGCAATCATGCCGTTCGCCTTGCTGGTGTTGTCGGAGGCAGGCACACGAACACCTGTGTGGCTGGCGTGGGGCGGTACCGGACTGGCGTTCCTGCTCGCCGGTGCCGGCGCGCATACTACCCAGACGGCCGGGCTGGCTCTGGCCACCGACGTGGTCCGTGAGGACAAGCGGCCGCGCGTGATCGCCATGATGTACCTGATGATGCTGCTGGGCACGCTGATTGCTGCGCTGCTGCTGGGGACGTTGTTGCGCGACTTCAATGAACTGAAGCTCATACAAGTCATTCAGGGCACCGCCGTCTTCACGGTGGTCTGCAACCTTGTCTCGCTGTGGAAGCAGGAAGCGCGCGTATTCGGCGTGGTGCCATATGCGAAAGGGGAACGTCGGCCCATGTTTCGCGAAGCGTGGAAGACGTTCACGGCGGGCGGCAGCGCTGTCCGGTTGTTGGTCGCGTCAGGGCTCGGATTCTTTGCGTTCAACCTGCAGGACGTGTTGCTTGAGCCCTATGGCGGTGAGATTCTCGGGTTGTCGGTGGCGGCCACCACCGGCCTCACGGCGATCATGGCGGTTGGGGCGGTGTTCGCGTTTGGCTTGGCTGCCTGGGCGCTCAAACGGTCGGCCGATCCGATCCGATTGGCCGCGCTCGGTGCGCTCGTTGGTGTCGTCGGATTCGCGGGCATCATCTTCGCAAGCCCGCTGGAGTCCGAAGGGATGTTCCGGCTCGGCACGATGGCGATCGGTTTTGGTGAAGGGCTCTTTGGGGTTGGCACATTGTCTACGGCCATGACACTGCGCGACCCGTCGCAGCACGGCATCGCGCTCGGCGCGTGGGGCGCGGTCTTCGCGACCGCGGAAGGTACGTCATTCGCCCTCAGCGGCATCATGAAGGATTGGCTTTCGCATCTGGTCGACTCCGGTTCGCTCGGTGCGGGTTTGAGTCTGCCGTCAGTTCCGTATTCGGTTGTGTATCATGTGGAAATTTTCGTTCTCTTCGCCACACTCGTGGCTCTCGGTCCGCTCGTGCGGCGTCGAGGGATTCAGGTGCGCGAGGAGCTGGTCGCCCGGCCATTCGGCCTCGCCGACATCCCCGCGTGATGAACGCGGCTTCACCCCTCTCCTTCCGGAGCTGACCATGTATATCGATGGTGCCTCGATCGCGCTCTACGCGTTCTGGATTTTTTTCGCCGGATTAGTCATCTACCTGCGTCGTGAAGACAAGCGTGAGGGCTATCCGCTTGACTCGCCGCAGGGCCCACGCGAAGGCTGGCCGCCAATGGCGAGCCCGAAAGAGTTTGTGCACGCCCCCCATCACTCTGAGGAGCACACTGATGGCCGAGTATGAGCTCAAGGCAGTGTCGGCGGATCGCTTCAACGGGTCGCCGATCATCCCGACCGGTAATCCGATGGTTGATGGTGTGGGTCCAGCGGCTTGGGCCCAGCGATCCGACACGACGGACCTGACGGTGCACGGGAAGCCCAAGATCGTGCCCATGCGCACCGCGCCCGGCTATACGATTGCCAGCAATGACCCCGATCCGCGCGGTCTGCCGGTGATCGCCGCCGATAAGCAGACGGCGGGCATTGTGGTGGACGTGTGGGTGGATCGCTCTGAGCCACAGGTTCGTTATTACGAAGTGCAGTTGGCTGGCTCGGAAGAGCGTCGGCTGCTGCCGGCCGGTTATGTGCAGTGGCCAAACTTCGGTCTGTGGGGCAACGATCGCCTGCTCGTCAAGACGATCACGGCCGCGCAGTTCCGCGATGTGCCGGTGACGCGCAGCGATGTGTTGGTCACGCTGCTCGAAGAGGACCGCATCATGGCGTACTACGCAGGCGGACAACTGTACGCGATGGACGGTCGCGCGGAGCCGTTGCTCTGATGGCGCACTCGTCACCGTCGGACACACCGGGGCGCGCCGATGCCGGCGTCCCGGTGTTCATCCGCGGGATTGCGCACCCTCTCCCGCCCAGTGAGCGTCTCCTGTGGGAGGGCGCGCCGAGTCCGGGGTTGGTGGCGCGCCATGTGTTTCATCGGTGGATGGTAATCGGCTATTTCGTCATCGTCACCGGTTGGTGGTTGCTGCAAACGATTGGCACGGTTGAGACGGACGCGTTCCTGCCAATGCTGGGCATGCGACTGATTCTGGCCGCCATCGTGATCGGCACCGTTGAATTTCTGGCGCACACGGTCGCGAAGACCACGGTCTACGCGATCACGAGCAAGCGGTTGGTGCTCAAGATCGGGATGGTGCTCCCGATGTCGATCAACCTGCCTTTTGGAGTGGTTCAAGACGCAGGCGTTGGACGGTTCCGTGACGGTTCCGGACAGATTTCGCTTTCCCTCGTGCCCGGTCATCGGTTGGCATATATCGCGCTCTGGCCGCACTGCCGGGTGTTCTCAATCAACCAGCCGCAGCCGATGTTGCGCGGACTGCATGAGCCTGACAAGGTCGCGGCGATTCTGCGAGACGCGATTGTTGCGGATGCCGATCGCAGCGCCGTTGTCGAAACGGCGATATCTGCGCGTGCGAGCTCCTCCCCCGCGCTGCAGCCCACGTGAATTCTTCTACGGTCTTCCTATGAGCGCCAACGTACATTTTGAGCCGGAACCAGGGAGTCGCGATGCGATGCCCGGAATTGGCGTCCCCAAAGGCGCCCTGTACATGGCGCTCGCGCTCGTGGTGCTGGTCTTCGCGCTGGCCATCTCCGCGCGGGTGTTTGGTTTTGGCGCCTTCTCCGAACCCACCGGCACTCCGCTGATTACGCGTGCGCTCACGTTCACAGATGCGGCGGACGGCGGCATTCTGGTGCACGATGCTGACACGCACACGCTTGCGACGACCTTGGTGCCTGGTACGGGTGGGTTTGTCCGTGGGGCGCTCCGTGCGCTGACGCGCAAGCGGCGGTTGGCGAGCATCGGTGCGGCGATACCGTTCCAACTCACGCGCTACGACGACGGGAGGCTCGTCCTCTTTGATCCGGAAACCAAAGCGAGCGTGACGATTTCCAGCTTCGGCCCGACTCAGATCGCGGCGTTTGACACGCTGCTCGTTGTTGGGCGCGGAAGCGGCCCGACGGCGGCCGCACCAACGCCAACACCGTCGCCGATCAACTGAAAGCGGCTGACGCGTCGTTGCCGAGACTGCGCGGTGTGCGCCGCGCGGCGAGCGACTCCCTGGGGAAGCGCTGCAGAATGGGAGCGGGTCGCGTTGGTGGGGCTTTGGGGGTGACGGCCCAGTGCGACCCACTCCCATTTTGCGGCGCTTCGCTAGTTGACGGCGCGCGTCCCCGTGGCGTCCACAATGATATGGCACGCCACACCGGTAGTGCCCTGCAGCCGGCGATAGCCGATGACGTTCACCTGCAGGGCGATTTTCCCGTCCGAGAATCGCCCATTCAGTCGCGTGGTGAGCGCGGTGGCCAACTCGGCCTGACCGGGCATCACACGAAACGTGCTCGAGAAAAATCCATCCGCGTCGAGCACGGACGGAAACACGTCGCCGCCCGCGAACGCGATTGACAACGTATCATCGCCCGCACGGTGACGGACGATCGCCGCATCGGTGCCGGACGGTCCGCGCCACAGATCGCGACAACTCGCCGAGCCGTTCACCTGCGCCGCGTCGTACTTTACGGCATAGCGTCCGGCCACACTCGTTGTGCGTCGATCACTGGCCGACCCCACCGCGCCACCGCCCCGCTGTCTGAAGCGCACCGGATTGCCGAACTCCGTGATGATCTCGTCAATTTCGTCTTTCGCGAACTCGTAGCGCAGTCCTGATTCGGCGTCGCGAAACACTACTGATGATGTGCGAATCACCTCAACCCGTCCCTGCAGTCGACGGCCGCTCACGAGGCGCAATTGATCGAGTCCGGGCAGCGCGGCACGCGGTGCCGTGGCTGGCGCCTTGCGACCGGACGCAGCGGCAGCTGCCGGTGACGGCACAAGACGCGGAGCCGGACGCGTGGCCGGTGCGACGCGTCGCACGCGATCAATGTCGCCATTGCGCAGCGGCATGGCGTTGCGCGTAATGCCGGGAACGCCGGGCGAGTTTGGTGTCGCCGTGGGCGTGGGTGCGGCCGATGCGCCCTCGCTCAGCCCCCGCGCGTTGGAACGCGCCGCCAGTTCGAGATAGGCACTGCCGGTCGCGCCCTCGGCCGGCAGGCGTGTCATGGCCATCGACGGCGCATTGCCCGCCCCAGGGGCGAGTGGCACGCGCGTGGCCTCGCCGCCGACGCCGATGCCGTCCGTGGCGCTGTTGGGTGAGGGCGGGTCAACCTGCTGCCCACGCTCGACGACGGTATACGCGGTTGGGATCTCGGCAGCCGATTGGCGCGAGGGATCCAAGGCCGGGGCGCCCGGTCCGGATAACCCGCCGTCCGCACCGACGATGATCGCATTGCGCCCGAGGCCCGACACGCGCACATTCTGCGCTGCACCATTCGCGAACGGCGCGCGACTGGCGACATCCGCGAAAATGTAAATGTACGCGGCGATCCCAATCGCTCCGCTGAACAGGGCGAACCGGTTCGCATTCTTGACGACCCAGGTGCCGCTGGCGCTGCGGGTCCCCATGGAAGGGCTGTAGGCGCCCGCCTGAGGCCTTCGCGGCGCCGGTCGATACGCAGGGCTTGGTACTGCACCCGATCGCGCGCCGCCGCGCCATACGCCGCCTGTCGACGGCGGCACTGCGCCGCTCCGCGCCTGTGCGCGCGCCGGTGTCAGCGGCGGCAGCGCGTACGCGCCGCCATTGGACGAGCCGTTGCCCGAACGTGGGGCGAAATCATCGCGCGACGACCGACCGGCGTCGGGGCGATCGACGAACGCCGTCAGCTGTGACGCGTCAATGCATCCGAACGCGTAGCCCCAGGCTTCGATGGCCCAGCGCGCGACTTCCGGCTGCAGAAACCGGTCGGCGACCCACTGGTTGACCAGGGGAGCACTTTTCGTGCTCCACACGGCGGAGTCGAGCCGCGCACGCGGCAGGGCGTACAGGACGCCGCGCTCGATGGCTTCGAGCAGAATGTTGGCGAGCGGCCGCGCGTCGCTGCCGACTTCGTCAAGGAGCCGGTTGCGAAAGACCGACAGTGACGGCTGCGCCCAATCGTCTGCACCACGCACAAGGCGGTGCAGCGCGTCGCGCATGGCGCGGCGGGCGTCAGTGAGGGTGGCAGTCATGGCGTTGGGTGTCCCTTTCTGTAACGCCACGGCCCGCGCCAGAGGTCCATTCGCCGGCGCTCACGATCGATCAGGGAACGCCGGCGGATGCGGCGCGCGAGCCGGTCAGATCGGCGACGACGACGCATTGTTGTTGTTGACGGTATTTGATGACCGCATCGGTTTGGGTCACGGTTCGCGCGACGAAGCCGGCGCCCGTGAAGCGACCGCTCATCTGGAATACGAATCGGATATTGTCGTGCGTACCGCGATACGGTGCCGTGAAAAACACGCCGTCGGCGTCGATCACGCCGTGAACGCCCGGCCGTGACGCGAGCGCGAACTGAGCGCTGTCGGGCTCGTGCGTGATCTGCTCGTCCGACTGCCTGACGCGACGACTCAGCGCGTTGGTCAGTGGATCGCAGAGCCAGTTGCCACCAACGGACACGATGCGCTGCTGCACCACATAGGTACCGCCCACGCCAGCCTTGCGAATGTTGCCGGTGAAGGCGGATGACATTTCGTGTATGGACGAGCGCGACGCGCCGGGAGCGGGCCAGGCAGACGATGGTCCGGGTGTCGCCCCTAAAGGCAGGGCCACACCGGTCGTATCCAATGTTGCCGGACTATCACCTTGCGGACTCGCGGTGCCTGTTGAAAGTTCGGCCACGCCGTTCACGCCGGCCAGGCCGTTCACGTCGTTCACGCCGGCCACGGGTGTCGCCGACACCGCACCCGCCGATGGTGCCGATACCGGCGCGTTCGATGCCACCGGCGCGATTAATGCCACCAGCGCTGGCGCTTCAGGCGTCGACAGGCCCTGCCACAACACCGCACCCAGCATCACCACAGCGGCGGCCGCCAGGACGCGGTAGTACGGCGTCATGTTGGGCGCGGGCATCGCCACGCGCCGAGCTGGCGAGGCCATGATCGCCGCCGCACCGCTCTGTCCTGCACGTACCCGTGTGTTCGTCTGTCCGCCGACGAGACCCGCGCGCGCCATGCGGGCCTTCGGTAGCATCGCCACATCCGTGCGGTGCTGCGCGCGTGACGCACTCGCCGCGTACTCCACCTGCAGCGCCTGGGCCGCTGACCTGGGCACAACGCCGAGCGCCACCGCCCAGGCGTCCACGGCCCACGCCGCCATCTCAGCACCAATGAACAACTCGCCGCACGCTCGCGACACGAGGGTGGTGCGCCGCGTGGGCCACTCGAGCGCCGGCACAGTACCAAGCGCGTGCAGCGCGTCGACGATACCATGACGACCGACGCGGAGCAGTAACTCGACCAGCGGCCGGTTGTCGCTACCGCACGCATCGAGCAACACGTTGCGAAAGCGAAGCGGCGATGCCGGAGGCCACGGCTCGCCCTGCGCCATCAGCGCGGCGAGCGTGTCCGCAGCGGCGAGATGCACCGACGACAGGGCGGAGCGCCCGGACGCATTCGGCGTGGACATGCGCGAATCCTCAGCGGAGGAAGTCGATTTGCAGAATCCGTCCGGGCACTTCGTCGCTGCCACGGATCGCGAGCCCGGTGACCAACTCCACCTGCTCGTTGTGACCGATGCGCGGGCCGTCCACCACGTGCATGGGCGTGTGCGAGACGTTTACCAACCACCACTTGCCACCATGCTGCGCCACGTAGGCTTGCGGCGTCCGATCGGCGTGTTCGTTGGGCGACACGCCGTTTCGCAAATGCCACGTGTGCAGCTTGAGATGATGAAACAAGGTGAACGTGAGCTTCTCGTCAACCACCGCCGAACCCGTGTCCCTGAACACGCGCGCGAATGGCAACGGCGCCGCAATGCGTTCACCGGAATCGGCGCACGCGTTGTGCAACCCGGGTCCGGCCACAATCCATTTGCGCCCCGAGTTGCTCGGCGCGAGCATATTCATCGTGCGATAAAGCGCGCCCTCCCACTCGGCGGCGTCAGCGCGCCTGGACGGCGCATGCAATCCGTGTACAAAACTTTTCTCGAACAACGGCGCAAGATGCGGACCGAGCCGCGTGTACGGCACACGAATCGGCTTGCCCGGCGGATTGCTGCGATCGGTTGGATGCTCGATGAACAGCGCGCGCGCACCCATGCTCAAGGTCTCGTCTTCTTCGGCCGATCGCGACGAGTTGACGCGTGTGCCCTGCAGCGGATGACGCTGCAACAGCAACTGATAGAGCAGCACGGCGAGCGCGTGACGATCGGTGGCGATGCTGGGAATCGCTTTACCGGCGAGCACTTCGGGCGCGATATAGCCCGGTGTGCCAAGTACGGACGGTGGCGCGATACCGGGCACGACGAGCGAGTCGATGTCGATCACGCACGCCTCACCGCCCTTGGGATCGACGAGCACATTCTTGTTCGACAGATCGCTGTGTGCGAGCCCCGCGAAGTGCATACGGCGAATTGCGCGCGTCAGACGCACCGCGACCTGCAAGCGTGTGAGCAGCGAGCCTTGTTCTTCCTGAGGCACAAAGTGTGACGCTTTACCGCCGGTGAACCACTTCACTTCTTTTTCCTGTCGCGTGCCGAACCGATCCCGGAAATAAAACGCGTCGCGATACACCGGCGTGACAACGCCCAGCGGTGGCCACACGAGTTGTTGTCGCCGTGCGAACTCCTGCGGGACGGCACTGGCACCTTCCACCATGGCGATTGGCCACGAAAAATACGGCGTCCAGTACTCGCCTTTCGCACCAAGCGTGGGATTGTACGTCGCAATGATGCGCGTCAGCCGATCCACACGCTCGCGCCGGTCGGCGAGATGGCCGAAGAAAAAACCCACGGCGAACTGTTTGTCGCGCGTGAGAAACACCCGCTTCTCGGCACCGCTGCCGACTGGCGTGTCGTCGAGCTGCAGCGTGCGCCCGTCGGTCAGGCGGACGCTGACGGTGCCCATGGCGTGATCACGTGTGAGGCGGTGTGGTGC
Organism: Gemmatimonadales bacterium; assembly: GCA_038203795.1. Classification (GTDB taxonomy): domain Bacteria; phylum Gemmatimonadota; class Gemmatimonadetes; order Gemmatimonadales; family Gemmatimonadaceae; genus JAABRT01. The sequence goes on along the minus strand of JBBRDP010000086.1, from coordinate 4,321 downwards.
AGGGCGACCGCGAGTGTGCGATCGTCGTTCTCGCCGCGTTTTTCGAACGCGAGCCACTCAAGGAGCGTGAGTCCGGGCGAGCCGGACGTGAGTACCGACGGCGTCACAGGCTGTGCGGTGAGATTACCGAGTGGGGCACGCGCGCCGTGCACGAGCTGCGACAGGACGGCCGGCGCGTGTTTCGCGAAGGGATACAGGGCGTCCTCGACACCATCGGTCACGAGCAGCACGGCAGTGAGGTCCGGTACATCATGCTCGGCCGTCGCGGCGCGTGCACGCGACATGGTTTCTTCATCGGGAAGGAAGCAGTGTACTTCGCCCGACCATTCGCCCGCGTCGCCTGCGGCCGGTTGTGTAATACGCCCGTCCGCATGTGCGAGCACCAGCACGCCGTCACCAACTTGCGTGGTCACGAGTCGTACGCCGCCGGAGCCACTGGGCTCCCAGGCAACCGCGAGCAGTGTCGTGCGCAGCGTGCGCGGCGCCACGCTCATGGCCGTCGCGCACTGGCGGAGCCCTTGCACTGCCGCCTCAATGGCGCTGTTCATCGAGGCGCTATCGAGCAGCGGGGCATCGCGCAGGGCGGCGCCCACCATATCAACGGCAATCGCGCTCCCGAGTCGACTCCAGGCCGCTGATCCCGCGCCATCGGCAACGACGAGCACGCCGCGTGATTCGCCAAGGTGCGCGAACACTGCGTCTTCGCACCAGGCACCCACGTGCGCGTGCCGACGTCCGCGCCGTGCCGCACCGACGACGCGCCACGCGCTGGTGTGCATGTCGTAAATCTGCGAGAGCGCCGACTCGTCAACGTCGGCGCCGTTCAGGGCGGTGACCAACATCTGCCGCGCGCGAAGCCGATCGGATGTTTCGCGTCCGACCACCTGCGCGATCGCGGCTTCAACTTCTGGCGGACACCACGGCTCAACTGGCGACTTCACCGTCCATGTCGCTGGCCGGGGAAGCGGCGGCTCCGCGCTCGACAGACTCTCGTCCGGCGAACTGACCTGGGATGCAGCGGACTGAGTGTCGCTCACGGAACGATCGTGATGCCGGGCGGTGGCGGCGGAAGCGTGATCGCACTGCCGTCGGCGACGGAGCCCACCTTCTGTGAGGTCTGCTTCACCGAGGCCGACACGAAGCTGAAGAACGCGCGGAAGGCGTCAGGCGACATCTCCTGCATGAGAATCACGTTCTCCGTGACCTGCTTCAGCACATTGACATCGGCTTGATCGCCGCAGGCCACCGCGATGATGTTGGCAGGGCGACGCTCGCGCAGCTGTTGCGCGTACGTGGGCCAGTCGACATCGGTGGGTGCGCCGTCGGACAGAATGAACACCAGCGGGCGCCAGTCGCCTTTTTGATCGGCGGTGGTACGCACCAGCTCACGATCGAAGCTGTCGATCAGCATCCGCAAGCCGTCGCCGAAGTTGGTGGTGCCACCAGCGGTGAGTTCGGGCGGATTGAACATGGCCACTTCGGTGAGCGGCACGGTTTGCTGCGCCGAGTTCCCGAAGGTGATGATGGAGAGATAGGCGCTCTCGATCGCTTGCGGATCGCCGAGCAGGTCTCGGTGCAGCTGGCGGATTCCAGATTTTACGGACTCGATGGGTGTTCCCTGCATGGAGCCGGAAACGTCGGCGAGGATATAGACGGGCAGGCGACGGGTCGTCACAGGACGGCTCCGGGGAAAGGCGAGAGAAGGAGTTCGCGGTCATTGCGAAGCGCAGGCATCACGCAGAGTAACGCGAGGTCAACGCACGACACGTATGCACAGGTTTCGGCGAAATCGGATTCGTGGACTGCTGACGGGCGGAAACGAACCACGCCCCGCAGAGCCGAAGCACTGCGGGGCGTGGAATCCAGAACGGCACCGACTCAGCGCTGAGAACCGCCCCGAGCCGCTGTTCCGGCCGCTGGCGAGACCGAGACCGACGGGCTGGCACGAACGCCAGCGGGCGCGGTATCGGGTAGAACCGGGGCGGTGGAATCAGTCACGGCGCCCATGGAATCAGCGGTCGTTGCTGGCCCATAGATGCCGGGGAAGGGCACGCCATTCCAGTCCGCGCGTCCCCACATGGCCGGGTAGTCCTTGGCCATCTGCGCACCGTACAGCGGCTTGTAGGCGCCGTTGTGGCACGTGATGCACTGCGCCTTCGGGGCATCGCCCATCGGGCCGAGGCGGACCGCGGGGTACACATCTTCGAGCGACGCGAGGAAGTTGGTGTTGACGTCACGCATCATCAGAATGCCATGAAACGCCGTGACGCGTGCTGGTGGCGCTTCTTCCCAGCTGGAGAACGCGCGAGTGTTGTGGCAGTACGTACAGTTGACACCCAGCGACTTGGACTGAGAGATCATGAGCGCGTAGGTCCACTCCGTCTGCTTGACCGAAGACCGATTGGTGTTGCTCGGTTCGATGGACTTTGAGATCACGCGTGCGCCGTCCCGATCGAGATAGTGCCGCAGGTAGTCGTTCTGACTGGCGTAGAACCACAGGCCATTGGGAAGCGGCTTGCCGACGTGGCAGGTGTAGCAGGTAACGCCGGTGTTGGCGACATGCTCGCTGTACTGCGAGTTGATGTGCCGCGTCATCTGCAGCATGCGACGGGCGACGATCTTGGTGTAGATCGGCTCACCGCTCGGCAGCGTGTCGGAGGCGAAATTCGCCAGGTTGTGGCAGTACGCGCAGTTGCCGGTACCGGCGACCCACGTACTCATGGCGATCATCGTGCGATTGAACTCGGCGACGGAAATGTCATTGAGTACCTGCACGTTTTGCCACGGCAGCGGTCCGGGCGGCGAGGAGCCGGCCGGCGGCAGCACCGCCGGAATGGCCACCTGCGAGAACTTCGCATCGACATTGCTCATGTCGTATGTCTGTTCCATGGAGGTGCCACGATAGCCCACCTGCACGACCTCTTTCTTGCCGAGGTCGCAGGCCGTGAGCCCGACCGTGGCAGCGAGGGCCACCACAGTCCAAGTCCGTGTGCTCAAGGCACTCATCGATTCATCCTCGGGCTCGAGAACAGGGCATCATTGGCGTCGTCACTCGGCGGCGGAGCGTCGGGTGGAACGGTTGCCGGGAGTACACTTGTGTCAGCAGAGGCGCTATCGGGCGTCGCCATGGTGCTGTCCATCATCATTGGAACCGCTCCAGCAGCCGGCGCGAGGTAACTCGGGAAGCTGTCAGGCGACGTGCCCTGATAGCGACCGCGCAGGAACTCGGCTTGGTCCGGCGTGATCATATTCTGGGCCGGATACGTGGCCACCAGACCATGCTTCTGTCCCCACATGTACCAGTTGTCCACGACCGTGCCCGTGAGCAGGATGCCAATGCCACCGGTGAACGTGGTGAGCACCGCGAACCACCAGGCCCAGCGATGGATCGACTCCATCGTGGCGTTAAAGCCCATGGTCCATCTCCAGAACAACATTGAGCGCTCGGCTGCGGTTCCTCGATCGGTAATCTGCTCGATTTCACGCTCACCGCCCATGCGGGCGACGGCGAGGATCGTGGCGCCGTGCATGGCGAAGAGCACCGCGCTGCCGTACAGAAACACGATCGAGAGCGCGTGGAACGGATTGTAGTAGAGGTTCCCGTACCGGATGGAGAAGGCGCTGGTCCAGTCGAGATGCGGGAAGACGCCGAAGGGCACCATCTCGCTCCAGCTGCCCACGAGTAGTGGCTGGAAGAAGAACGACAGGTAGAGGAAGATCGCCGAGGCAAAGGCCCACGGCAGATGCGTTCCCATTCCGAGTGCACGCGCTCGCTGATAGGTGCGGACCCACCAGAGCAAAATGCTGACCGTGAGAAAGAAACCGGCCATGAGGTACCAACCACCTTGTTCAAGCGGCGGGATACGGAGGCCGAACTGCGGTGGCGGTGGTTCAAGGGACAGCCAGGGAAGTTGGCGCACGAACTGCACCGGATCCCAGCCAACAGAGGCCCACATGTTCAGGCCGATGATCTCGATCGCGATAAAACCGAACAGCAGCGACAGGATGCCAGCCCAACCAAAGTAGATGGGGCCGATCTGCGCGTCACCGATGCGACCGGCGAGCGAGAGGAGGAATGGCTTGCCGTAGCGAGCGCCTGTCGCGCCCATGTCCACCGGCAGACCCGGATCCGGAGCATGACGCACCTGCACGCGCGTAAAGAGATTCTGGTACTCGAGCATGCGCGATAGCCTCAGGCCACGGGCCAAATGGGAAGATTAAGCCACCAGTTCCACCACTCCGGCCAACCGCGCGTCCAGAAGGGACCGGAAATGATGATGCAAATGGCGCTCCAGATGGAGGCACTCACGGCGAGGAACAG
>JBBRDP010000085.1:0-13891 GCA_038203795.1 Gemmatimonadales bacterium | reverse complement strand
GCCGCTGCCAGCGTTTCAGTTCGGCTGATGGCAGTTCCGTATGCGACGATCGCGCAAGCTGTGGCGGTCGTCGAGCGGGAGGCGCGCGGGCTGCCCTCGATGACATCGCCGCACGTCTGTCAGTACTGCTTCGGGCCGAAGAGTGCTGAGTACGACCAATGCCACGGCTGCCTACGACTCTTGAGAACGGGCGCGGACAGCACTCTTCTAAAACGCGTTTTGCCAGTTTCGATTGCGGAACAGAGGCCGTGATGTGATCGCATCACCCGATGGCTTGGGTTTTAGTTCGCCGCGCATCGTCGCGGTAGTCAAACATCGAAAGGACTCCATGGGCGCGCCACAGATTCGCGCGTTCGTGGGGGACTGCGCACTGGTGACAATGGCCTTTACGTTAGTACTGGCGGCTTCACACGGGAAGCCGAGTACGAAGCGGTGCGCGCGAGCGTTCAGATCACGCTTCTTGATCTTGATGATCTCGCGTCGCTGGTTGTAGAACACTACGACAACTTCGACGCTGACGGCCGCGCGCTGCTGCCGTTGATGCGCATCTACTGGCCGGCGTCGTAGGCCCCTTGGCGCGGTTCGCAAACCATTGCAATGCTGCCTCCCGAATCAACCGTGGTGCCGTTCGCGGAAGTTCACAGCGCGCCGGATACGTGCGGCATCTACGAAGTGTTTACCAATGACGGAATCGCGCTGAAGGTCGGCATTGCCACATCGCTCCGCCGTCGCCTGAGCGCACACGCGCGCTCAAAGCAGTCGCGTCTGCGGCTCCGCGTTGACGGCAGGTGGGATAACCCGTCCGACGTCGTATCCAAACTAAGCGTCCTCGCCAAGCACCTGTACTTCGACACAGAAATCGCACCGGAGTACAACCTGACCACGGAAGACGGACGTCAGCGTTTTCTCCGCGAAAAGTGCATCGTGCGATTCATGGTCACTCCCACGCGCGCCGACGCACGGAATCTGGAACGAGAGCTCGAGGCGACAGGTGCATATCGATATTGTGGTCGAGTCACAGCTCGTTTCAATATCACGCGCGTAAGCGGCTGATCTTCGTCCACGACCACTCGCCGCGTCAGTTCGGCTTGTCAGACCCCTTCCACATGTTCCGTTGGTATGGAGCACAGAGGATCGTGCGGGGGCGCGCCCATCATCCGGAGAGCCGTAATGAAACGACGTATCAGCGTACGCACCTGCTTCCTCGTCGCACTTGCCGCGTGCGGTGGAGGCGGTGACCAAGCACCAACCGTCCCGCCCACACCAACACCACCAGCTCCCGTCGCCAGTGTGTCCGTCACGCTCGGTGCCGCACAGCTCATCGCCGGAGCAAGCACTAGTGCGAGCGCAGACACACGAAGCAGCACCGGCACAGCCCTGACGGCACGCGCCATCGCTTGGATTTCGAGCAACACCGCCGTGGCCACCGTATCGGGCACGGGATCGATCGCCGCGCTGACGCCGGGCACCACCAGCATCATCGCCGCAAGTGAGGGACAGTCCGGCTCGGCCACGCTCACCGTACTCCCGGTCCCTGTCGCGAGCGTAGCGGTGACGCTCGCGGCACCGTCGATCATGATAGGCACTAGTACGGTGGCTACTGTCACGTTGCGAAGCGCGGCAGACGCTGTGCTCACGGGGCGCACCATTACATGGTCCACGTCGAATCCGTCAGTCGCATCCACAAGTGCATCTGGCACCGTCAGCGCCATCGCCCCAGGTACAACCACGATTACCGCTGTCAGCGAAGGACAGACGGGCTCGGCTGTACTGACTGTGACCGGCGTACCCGTCGCTTCGGTCACGGTGTCGCTTTCGGCGCAATCGATGCAGATTGGTCAATCTGCCACAGCCGTCCCGATCGCTCGCGACGCGGCTGGCAACGTGATCACGGGTAGACCGATCGACTGGTCCAGCGCGAACCCATCGGTCGCCAGCGTGAACGTAGCTGGAGCGGTGACGGCGCTTGCCGAGGGAAGTACGGTGATCTCGGCGTCGATTGATGGGCGAGTGGGTGCGACCGCACTCCAGGTGTCTTCTGTTGGCGTAGCGTCAGTAACGCTGAACCCAACAGCCATTAGCATGCTCGCGGGTGATCTCCGCTTGGTGGTGGCCACCGCTCGGGATGCGACGGGCAGTGTGCTCACCGGCCGGCAGGTGAACTGGTTTACCTCGAACGCCACGATTGTTGATGGCGCGGTGCGCGGCGACACAGCGATCATCACCGGCTTGCGGCCCGGCACGGTGACCGTGTCGGTGGAGATTGAAGGTCGCACAGCGAGCATTCCCGTGCTCGTGCAAGCCCCGGCCTCCAACGTGTGCACCACCATCGCTGGCGCGTCCGTTTTCGGAAACGATGGACGCTATCTGGGACGGTTCACCAACCGGTTTGAATCGGAGTCTGTGCTCAACGAATTCGGGAGCTTCGGAAGTAGATTCGCGTCCAATAGTACCAACAACGAGTTCGGCACGTACGGTAGCCAGTTCAGCTCGCTGTCTGCGCGCAATCCGTTTACCAACACGCCACCACGAATCGTGCGGAACGGCGTTTTTGTGGCATACTACACGGTGAACCAGGTGCTTACACCGCGCATCGCGCCGGCGTTCGCGCTGACGTGCAACTTTTTGTGATTGGTGGCGTAGGCTAGCGATGCTGCGCGACCTGCTACTCTCAACGCGTTTCCCGACCGAGGATTCAAACCGTGAAGCTCAACTACCACCGCGACACCGACTCGCTCTACATCGACTTGTCGGAGCAGACCAGTGTCGAGAGCCGCGAAATTTCCGATGGCGTTGTGCTCGACTACGATGCGCAGGGCAATCTGGTCGGCATCGACATCGACAACGCAAGCACGAAAGTGGCCATGCAGCGACTGGTTGTGAACCGGATGCCGGGCGAGTTGGAGCGCATCGCGGGATAGCATCGCGAACCCACGATGTGAGTGTTTCGCACCGGGTTGTGTGATCATCGGTGAGAGCACCTGCCATTTCTCAGCCGAGTCGCCTGAGTAAGTCTGCTCGCGCCCTGTATATTTTCATCATCTACCGGGTTACCTCCGCGCGCTCAATGATGACGGTCGCAGCGCTACCCCGCTGTACCATGTCGCATGTTCACTTGCCTGTCCCGTCCCGCCGAGCGTACCGTATGGGCATGTCACTGCTACACACCAAGTGGACCGCTGCGCAGGCCATCGCGCTTTCTGACGACGGCAACCGTTACGAGGTGCTCGACGGCGAGCTCATCGTGATGCCGCCGCCGAGCTGGGCGCATCAGGTGGCGGTGCAACAGATGCATCTGCTCCTGCATCCGTATGTGCAAGAACAAGCGCTCGGGTGGGTGATGCTCTCGCCCTCCGCGGTGGTGTTGTCCGAACGCCGCCTCGTGCAGCCGGATGTGTTCGTGGTGCCGCGTGGTGAGGGGGCGGCGCCGCGCGACTGGTCCGCGATCACCGAGCTCTTGCTGGCCGTTGAGGTGCTGTCACCGTCCACGGCCCGTCGCGACCGCTGGCAGAAGCGACACATGTATCAGGCGTTCGGCACGTCGGAGTACTGGATCATCGATACGAACGCGCGACTCGTGGAGCGTTGGTGCCCAGACGACGAACGTCCTGAGGTGTGCAGCGACACGCTGACATGGACGCCGCAGGGATCACACGCGCCACTGATCGTTGATCTTGTCAACCTATTTGCAGTGGTGGCCGGCGAACGCAAGTGAGTCAATGGAGCTGATGCCTGACGGAGCGACACGCACCTTCTCGGAGCAACCCGATCGCTGACGTCGGCTTCACACGCGAAACACGCTATTGCCTCACGACAATCGTCAGGCTGTCGGTTCGCCCGCCGGAGGACGCGCGGAGTACCGTTGTGCCCGGTGAGACGCCGAGCACCCTGAATCTCACAATGCCACGTCCGTGGGCGACGGCTTCGGCGATCGTTGGCGCCGCTGAGACCACGGACAGGGGCGGACTGCAGAAAGAACCGGACGCGCCCTGCGAATCTAGGGCTCGCACCTCGACGCTGTCGCTTCTGCCCATGCTCAAACGCATCGTATCCGCAGGAATGAACGCCAGGGAGGAGACCTGTGTTTGTCCGGAGTCACACCTGATCCCGAAGGTACTGATGGGGCCAACGCCATAATCACACGCTGCGGCGCCGGCGCACAGGAGCACACACAGCGCTGCCGCGACCTTCGCGGACGGAAAATACTTTGCCAACATAGAGGGCTCCGGTTTGAATGCACGTCAAACGCAACCACCTGGTATCACCCAGCTGGTACGCCGACAAGGTGCGTGCCTTTGAGCCCTCGTTCTATACGTAGGGTGTCGTAGTCAGACGCACTGGCTCGGTTACCGAGAGAGCCAGCCTGCGATTCGATGTGCCACGGCCAATCTTCACCCCTTGCGCCAGCCTCATCGCCGGCCAAACGTACGAGCTGTGATCTCTTCCGTCTCTCGAGCCATACCATGAAACGCACCCCACCAATCGCGCTCGCCCTGGGCACCATCCTGCTCGTGCAGGGCTGCCAGAAACAGGCGCCAACACCCGCTCCTACACCCACCCCCGGCGCGGCGCGCCCAGGTGCTGCCCCCGCACCCTCCGGTGGCACCCCGGGAGCCGGTGCCCAAGCCGGCGGTGGCGCCGCCGATCCTGCCCCCCGCCCGTACGACCAGGTCATCCGCGGCGCAGTCACCACCAAGACGGGTCTCTTCAAGACCCACATGATCGGCAACACACTCTATTTCGAAATCCCGGCCGCACAACTCGGCAAGGATCTGCTCCTCATCACACAAATCGCCAAGAACGTGGAAGGCGATGGCTATGGTGGCTCGCCGCTCGACGAGCGCGTGGTGCGCTGGGAACGTCGCGCGAATCGTGTGCTCTTTCGCAGCGTGTCGTACGCAACACGCGCGGATCCATCAACACCGATCGCCGAAGCTGTTGCGAACTCAAACTACGACGCCATACTCGGCGCGTTTGCTGTCGCCGCCTACGGACCGGATTCGGCTGCCGTCATTGACGTCACGCGCTTGTACACCGCGCCGCCGAGTGAGATGAGCATTTTGCAGAGCGTGCGTGGACAGCTTGATGCAACGCGCAGCTTTCTCGATCGTGTGGCCGTGTATCCGGAGAATGTGGAAGTGGAAGCCACACTCACGGTGAACGCTACGCCGCAGCCACGCTCGCCGTTTCCGGGCATTCCGGCGCAACCGCCGCAGCCCGGCTCGCCGCCGGTGACCAAGTCAGTGGTGGTGCACTGGTCCATGGTGAAGCTGCCCGAAAATCCGATGATGCCGCGACTGCGCGACTCGCGTATTGGTTACTTCTATCACAGCACCATTGACTACAGCCGACCCGAGCAGCGTGCCGAAGAGCGTCACTTCATTGCGCGCTATCGGTTGGAAAAGAAAGATCCGAGTGCTGCAATTTCGGAACCGGTCAAGCCGATTATTTATTACGTGGATCCGGCGACACCCGACTGGCTCAAGCCGTGGGTAAAAAAAGGTATTGAAGAATGGCAGGTAGCGTTTGAGGCCGCGGGGTTCCGTAACGGCATCATTGCGAAGGACGCGCCTACGAAAGCCGAAGATCCTGACTGGTCGCCCGAAGATGCGCGCTACTCCGTGGTGCGCTGGCTGCCGTCTACGATTGCCAACGCCAACGGTCCGCACAACTCCGATCCGCGCACTGGTGAGATCCTGAATGCCGACGTGAACATGTACCACAACGTCATGGATCTCTCTACGTGGTGGTACTGGACGCAGGTGGGCATGCTCGACGCGCGCGGTGCCAAGCTGCCCTTCCCCGATTCGCTGCAGGGCCGCCTCATTCAGTTTGTGGTCGCGCACGAAATCGGACACACACTTGGTCTGCCGCACAACCAGGCAGCGTCGGGCATGTATCCCGCCGACTCCGTGCGCTCACGCACATGGGTCGCCACAATGGGACACGCACCCACCATCATGGATTACGCGCGCTTCAACTATGTGGCGCAGCCGGAAGACAGCATTCCGCTCGCGCAACTCATTCCCACCGTTGGTGTGTACGACAAATACGCCATTCGTTGGGGCTACGCACCGATTCCGGGCGCGCGCACTCCCGATGACGAGCGTACCGCACTCGACGCGATTGCACGCGAACAGGATGCCACGCCATGGCTGCGCTACGGCGTACCCGATGACTTTGGTTCGATTCCGTTCACCGCGTACAGCGAAGCCGTTGGTGACGCCGACGCGGTGAAGAGCACGGCCGCCGGTATTAAGAATCTCAAGCGACTCATGCCCATGCTCGTGCCGGCCACCACTGGCGCCACCGATGATGTGTCGCTCACGCAGGACGGATACGGCCGCATACTCGGCCAGTTCACCACCGAGATGCGTCACGTGGCCTCCGTGCCGGGCTCGTCGAGCGGCCAGGAAAAATACGGTTCACAACCCGGGACACGCTTTACGCCCCTGCCCAAGGCGTATCAGAAGCGTGCGGTGCAGTTCATTCACGACAATCTGTTTGAGACGCCCACGTGGATGCTCGATCCGGCCATTTTGCGCCGCCTCGAACCCGAGGGTGCGATCGCCCGCATCAACAGTGCGCAGCGCGGCATTCTCGTCACGCTCATGAACGATGAGCGCATGGCGCGTCTGGTGGAATACGAAGCGATTGATGGACCCAGCAGCAGCTACTCGCTGGCCGAGTACTTGAGCGACATTCGCACTGGCATCTGGAGTGAACTACGCGGCGGCTCGGTGTCGGTCGACGCGTATCGTCGTGGTCTGCAGCGCATCTATCTCGAAGCCATCGCGGCCAAGCTCGCGGCGGCACCGTCCACCACACCGCGCATCTCCAGCAGCGCACAAACGGGCCAAATCTTTACCGCCGGCGCGCGTCCAAGCACCGACGTGAAGGCGATGTTGCGCTACGAACTGCGCATGCTCGACAGCCAGTTGGCCGCCGCACAGGGCAAGGCAACGAATGTGGTCACGCGTGCGCACCTAGCCGACGCGCGGTGGCAGATCAAGCAGGTGCTGGAGCCATCGAAGTAAGTAGGCAGCGCGGTGTACACTGGATAAATCAACTTTCGTATTCCCTCAAATCAACAATCCCATGCGCCTCCTTACTCTCTCCCGCGTCGCCCCGCTCCTACTCGCGCTCGCCTTTGCCGCGCCCGCACACGCACAGCAGCCCGCGCCATCACTCGCTGCCCGCATCACGCTCGACGAAGCGAAGCGCGCCGTTGACGCCGCCGAGGCGGAAGCGGTGAAGAACGGATGGAAGCTTGTCTTTCTGATTACCGACGCGGACAACAAGCCCATCTATCTGCGTCGCATGGATGGTGTGCCCCTGCGCAACTACGACATCGCCGTGATGAAAACGCATACGGCCATCACGTCGGGCATGCATACCATCGACTACGCCAACGCGGTGAAGGCGGGCAAGACCCAAGCGATTGACGGCGCAACCAACTACGAAGGTGGTTTGCTGCTGCGTCGCGGCGGCGCCGTGATCGGTTCGTTCAGTGCGAGTGGCGCCAGCGGCGCACAGGACGCGCAGGCGGTGAAAGCGGGTATGGCGGTGATTGGCATCGCGCCGTAAACGCACCGGTGTGACGTCGGCGCGAGGTCGAACGCGCGCCGGCGCCCTTGCCAGTCCCGTCCCGCCGAGCGTACCGAATGGGCATGCCACTGCTGCACACCGATTGGACCGCCGCACAGGCACTGGCGCTCTCAGACAACGACAACCGGTACGAGGTGCTCGACGGCGAACTCGTCGTGATGCCGCCGCCGAGCTGGGCGCATCAGGTCGCGGTGGAACAGTTGTACCTGGCGCTTCATCCGTATGTGCGGGAGCAGGCGCTTGGATGGGTGATGCTCTCACCGTCCACCGCGCGTCGCGACCGCTGGCAAAAGCGGCACATGTATCAGGCGTTCGGTACGGCGGAATACTGGATCGTCGATCCACACGCGCGACTGGTTGAGCGGTGGTGCCCCGGCGATGAACGGCCTGAGGTGTGCAGCGACACGCTCACATGGGCGCCGCCCGGAGCTCGCGCGCCACTGCGCATTGATCTCACCCTACTGTTCGCGGTGGTGGCTGGAGAGCGCGAGTGATCGGTGTACGACGGGCCGACCGAGCAGTGCCTCCCCCTCATGGCCCACCATTCGGACACGCACTGAACACCACACTGCGCGCTGTCGTCTCGTGCATTGGCAACAGGAAGAACGCCAACGCTTTTTCCCGGTACCATTCGATGTACACGAGCGTGCCGTCAGCGCCGCGCGTGAGTGTCATCCAGCGCTTTGCCGAACCAATGCCAAACGACGCGCCGCCGCTTCGGTGGGGCAGATCAATGCGCACGTCGCCGCCAACAGGGCCGGAAATAGGTCGATCGACCGTGACACGCAAACGGCTGGCAACATCGGTGTAGCTCACAAACACGGTACGGTCGATGACCGCCACGTCGAGCCGCGAACTGTCGGCTACCTCTCGCATCGGAATACCCGAGAAGCCCGAGGTTTGCGACCGGGCAATCGTGCCGGGCGCTTGTGCCTCCAGCCGCTGCCAGTAGCGGTTTGACCGCTTAGCCTCAGCATCGCGCACATTGCTCGCTGCCGAGGTGTAACAATACGTGCCGCTGATCCCGGCCGGATCGGGCACGGGCCGCTGCACCAACATCGGCTTGGGCCGGCTATAACAGGCGCACAACAAGACGCAGAGCAACACGACGACACGTCTCACAACGCGCGCTTCCGTTGCCACAGCGATAACGTAAATGCGAGCCCCCACGAACGCGTCGCGCCGTCAATGCCAAACGGTATCGACACGGAAGGATACGCCGTGAATCGATTTCCCATCACGACGCTCGCTGACGCGCTCAGCAAGCCGTAGGTCACGGAGTTCGTCAACTGGATATCGTTGCGGCGCAGCGATGAGTGCACGAACCCTGCACGCAACGACGGAATCACCGCATAACTGCGGCCGACATTCCATCGGTATCCAAGCGATAGCCCCGCACTTCCACCGCGCGTTGACGCAAGGAGGCTTTTCGCGTCGGAATTTTCCACTATCCCGCCGGCCGAGCCGCTCACAACGGGACAGAGCTCAAGCGTGCTGTCCGTGCCCAGCGGCACTCGGTACCCAAGACTCGCGCCGTATACCACCGCGTAGGCACGGCTCAGGTCGTAGTTCACGGTCGTGGTGCTCGCTTGACCAAAGAGCGACGAACCCACGCCACCCGCGTACACACCGAACTGGCTGACGCCTCGGCTTGACGTGTACCCGCCGCCGAGCTGGATCCGGCCGCCCTCCGGACCGGGGAGCCCCACACACGTTTGCGCGTACATCACGGACGGACCCATCAGTGCGGCGACGGTTGCCAGAAGGAACGTGCGCTTACGGTGCCGCCCAAAATGCATCGAACGAGATAGCGCATCTGCGCACAGTTGCATGGCCAGCGCCTCCGAGGGTGTAAGGTTCGGAGGAACAGTGCGCTGGCTGCAACGCGGGGGCTATACGTCACGCGACGTAGGCGCGGTGCGCCCGGTGAGATGTTGATACTATGTGCAACATTTCGGTACAGTCACTCCCCGCGACGCGTACTATCCTCGGCGGATGTTCGCCCCTTGCGCTATCTCCCTCGCCGAGCCGATTGTATGGCTATGCCGATATCCCCGCCTATCCCGCCGCGATCCCTTTGGACGGTGGCAGACTTGGAGCAGTTGCCGGCCGACGGCAACCGCTACGAGATCCTGCACGGCGAGCTGCTTGTGACGCCGCTTCCGGCGGTGTGGCATCAGCGGATTGCAGCTCGACTGACCCGCATGATTGATCAGTGGTGCCGGGAGCGCTCCGGTTGGGAGTGGCTGGCACCGGGTGGTGTGTTTATCCGCGAGACGACATGGTTGGAGCCTGATCTCGCCGTATACCCCGTCCCAGCAGGTCGCTTGCTCGACAACTGGCGTCAAATGGCGCCACCCGCTCTGGTGATCGAAATCCTCAGCCCGTCCACCACCAAGCGTGATCGGCACCGCAAACGTCCAGCCTATCTCGCGCATGGTGTCGCCGAGGTGTGGCTTGTTGACATGGACGCGCAAACGATCGAGCGGTGGACATCACAGTCCGAGTTCCCCGAATCGCATCGCACCGCCATCACGTGGGCGCCGGGTAGCGGGACACCGGACAGCGGAACACCAGCGTTTACGATTCAACTCGCGGAGTTGTTCGCGCAGTAGCGAAAAGCGAGTGGACTGACTCACACCGCCGTATACCCTCCGTCCACGAGCAAGTACGTGCCCGTTACAAACGACGCGTCGGCGCTCAACAAAAACGCCACGGCCGTCGCGACTTCTTCCGGCCGCCCCAAACGGCCCAGCGGATGCCGACCAACCAACTGGCTGCGCATGTCTTCGGGCAACTCCGTGAGCAGCGGCGTGTCGATATAGCCCGGCCCCACACAGTTGATGCGCAACCCCTGCGCAGCGTATTCCGCGGCAGCGTTTTTTGTGAGTCCCACCACACCATGTTTAGCCGCGGTGTACGCACCGTTGAGCGGTGCGGCAACGGTTCCGTGAATGGACGCCATGTTCACAATCGCGCACTCACCCGCGCCCGCGCGTAGCATCGCCGGAATCTGATAGCGCATGCCGTACAGCACGCCATTCAGATTGATGTCGATAACACGTTTCCAATCATCGAGGTCGGTCTCACCGGCCGGAGCCTGCGCGCCGCCAATACCCGCGTTGTTCACCGCGTAGTGCAGCGCGCCGTATGTCGTCACGGCGTATTGCACCACGCGTTCGCAGTCTTCGGGCTTGGACACATCCTGCTTCACAGCGCTGGCCGTACCACCCGCTTTTTCGATTGCACTCGCCACACGCTGCGCCGATGCGAGATCAATGTCGGTGAGCACCACCTTGGCGCCTCGCTGCGCCATGAGCCGGCCGATTGCTTCGCCAAGCCCCGAGCCTCCACCAGTGACGAGCACCACCTTGTTGTCGAACTGTTGCACGAGCCACCTCCGCAGATGAGAGTCGTATTCGGTTTACACACACGCAAGAGCGCGAGGCGAGCACAGCCGGAACGGGGAACGCGAGCCGCCCCCCCTTGCACACTCCCCTCTCCGGGCCGAACGTTCACGATCCTCCCACACACATGCGCTACATGCCACGACGCCTTCCCCTGTTACTGCTCGCGCTCGGCCTCGGTTCCACTACCGCACACGCACAAAGTTTCGCGCCGGATGCACGCGTGGACTCCGTCTTCGCCGAGTACAACCGCCCCGACGCGCCCGGCTGCGCACTCGGCGTGTACCGCGACGGCAAGATGCTGTACTCACGCGGTTACGGACTCGCCGATCTCGAACGCCGAGTACCGATCACGCCCGCGACGGTATTCGATATCGGCTCAACATCCAAACAGTTCACCGCCGCAACCATTGTACTGCTCGCGCAAGAAGGCAAGCTGTCGCTCGATGACGATGTGCGGCGTTTCCTGCCCGAACTACCCGAGTACGAACGCCCAATTACCGTTCGGCACCTGCTCCACCACACCAGCGGAATTCGCGATTACCTCGGGCTGTTTCGACTCGCGGGCATGCGCTACGATGATGTCACCACCGCTGACGATGCGCTGCGCATGATCGTTCGGCAACGCGCGCTCAACTTTGCGCCCGGCAACGAGTACCTCTACAGCAACTCTGGCTACTTTTTGCTGTCACAGATTGTGGAACGCGTGACCAAACGCTCGCTCCGCGACGAGGCGCGCGATCGCATCTTCGCGCCGCTCGGCATGACGCACACACAGTACCTCGGCAGCTACAACGACATCATTCCCGATCGTGCGATTGGCTATGCACCCGAGCGCGGCAGCTTTCAGGCCGACATGCCACGCTGGCTACAACTGGGCGACGGCGCGGTGTTCACCACCGTGCAAGACCTGCTGCACTGGGAAGTGAACTCACGCACCACACAAGTGGGCGGCGCGGCCATGCGCGATACCATGTTTACTCGCGGACGCCTCAGCAGCGGGAAAGTGCTCGACTACGCGCTCGGCCTCATGCACGGTGAACATCGTGGGCTCACCACCGTGATGCACGGCGGCTCATGGGGCGGATACGTCGCAGAGTTTGTACGCTTTCCCGCGCAGCGCTACGGCGTGGCCGTGCTCTGCAATCGCGCCGACGCCGATCCAACCACACTGGCATTGCAGGTTGCCGAGGTCCATCTCGCGGATCAAATGAAGGCGTCATCAATGACTGCGGCAGCGCCCGACGCGAGTGCGGCAGCCCCAGCTAAACAAACCGCGCCGAGGCCCGTGCAACTTCGCGCACTCGAGACGTATGCCGGCACGTATCGCGTACCCAACACTGGCAACTTCGTCACCATTGCCCTTGTAGGCGGAGCACTACGCGTGCAGGAACCGGGCGGCTTTGCTCTGATCGCGCGCAGCGCCGATGAACTGGAGGTGCTTGGTGTGCCCGGGCCTATGCGATTGCGCTTTGAAGCCGGCGCGAGCACCAGTGATCCGGCGCGAACGCTTACCACCATGGTGAATGGCGTCGCCGAGAACACGTATGAACGCGTCACCGCCGCGCCGCTCACGCCCGAGCGAGCAATGGCGTTGGCTGGTACGTACAGCAGCACGGAGATCGGCGCATCGCTGCAGCTGTCCCAAGTAGACGGGCGGCTCATGCTAACGCTGCGCAATGCGTCTGCCGCGCCGCTACGCGTCGTGGGTGAAGATCAAATGTTTGGCGCTGGACTCACACTCCAGTTCACCCGCGACGCGAACGGCAACGTGACCGGCGTGCTTCTCAATCAGGGGCGGGCGCGAGGGCTGCGCTTTGATCGCGAGAGCGGGGTACGCTGACTGGCCCCGTGCGGGCCAACCGATCACCTCGGCACCAAGGCGTCGGGGATTCCCCTACCAGCGCTGGGCCCAAGTCGTGACTAGGTTGGAACGGTGACTGCGGTCTAGGTTACGGAGTCTCTTGACGAGAAGGTCCGCCCCAAGCGGCCCGACAACGCACCAGCCTTTCGGGAACCTGCTTCCCGTCCTCACGAGGGAAGCCTATGATCGCACCGCTGGTCCTGCTGTTCATGCTGCTGGCGCTCAGCCCAGCCGAGAACACACCGCGCACCTTCGCCGCGGCCCCGAGTGCGGCCACCCTCACCGCCGCCGACCCAGCCACGGCACTCTACAACCGCGCCGGCCTCTCCAGCATCATCACGCGTGACGTGTTCGACGCCGCGTATCAGAGTGTCGCCGCGCATGGCTTGCAAGTCACCACGGGCACGCTCGCCATCGCCGACATGAGTCAGCCCAGCACCGCCAAGCGCCTGGTGGTGATCGACCTGAGCACGCAGGAAGTGGTGCTGCACACGTACGTGGCCCACGGACAGGGCTCAGGCGGTTTGATGGCCGAGCACTTCAGCAACAAGCACGACTCGCATCAAACGAGCCTTGGGCTTTACCGCGTCGGGCAGAAAATCGCGAGCCCCAAACATGGCGCGGCGCTGCTGTTGGCTGGCCTCGATGCCGGCGTCAACGACCAGGCCCGCGCGCGGGAAGTGATCATTCACGGCGCTGACTACGTGAGCGAGCAGTTCATCGCAAACACCGGCCGACTCGGCCGCAGCTGGGGATGCCCGGCGGTGCCGCGGAAAGACATGACGCAGATGATTGCTGCGCTGGCCGACGGTGGTTTGCTGTTCGTGCATGCGTAACTGCTGGCACTTTTTCTGTAAATGAGTATATTTTCTCAGTAGTGTCCCAACGTTTTTCAGAGGAGAACGAGCTGAATGGGCTCGAAATCAGCGTCTGAAGCGCAGGGCGGTGGCGTAAGTAGTTGCTGAAGCGGCACTTGCTCGAACAGGGTCAAACTCAGGATCTGTAGAATTTC
>JBBRDP010000084.1:0-13982 GCA_038203795.1 Gemmatimonadales bacterium | reverse complement strand
CGGCGACTTCAACCGGTGGAATCCAGGCGACACCACGTGGGCGCTCCGTCCCACGGCTGACGGCGAGCTCTCGCTCACGTTACCGGCGTCCATCCGTGGCCCGATCGCGTTCAAGTTCACGCGCGGCAGCTGGACCACTGTGGAGACGTCGGCTGACGGCTCCGATAGTCCCAATCGTACCGTCGTCATTCCCTCGGCAGGCGCCACGACGTACAACACCACCATCGCCGGCTGGAAGTCGTCAACCGGCTCCTCCGCCAGACGTTCAACCGCGCGCCCTTCCGTCCGTATTGTCAGCGACAGCTTCGCCGTCCCCGGTCTCGATCGCACCCGCCGCGTGTGGATCTACCTGCCTCCCGGCTACGAGCGCGGTACGCAACGATATCCCGTGGTCTATCTGCAGGATGGGCAAAACGTATTCGATGCCGCGACGAGTTTCTCAGGCGAATGGGGCGTCGACGAAACGCTCGATTCGCTCGCGTCGCGCGGCGTTGCCGGTGCCATCGTGGTGGCCGTCGACAATGGGGGCGCGCTGCGCATGAACGAGTACAATCCGTGGAAGAATGCGTCGCCACGACTTGGTGGCGGTGAGGGCGACGCGTTTGTGGACTTCCTCGCGCGCACGCTCAAGCCGTACATCGATGCACGGTATCGGACGCGCGCTGATGCGCGCAGCACCACCATCGCCGGGTCGAGTATGGGCGGACTGATTGCGCTCTACGCATCGCTCACGCGCCCCGACGTGTTCGGCAACGCCGGCGTCTTCTCGTGCGCCTGCTGGATCGCGCGCGATTCGATCAATGCCTTGGTAGCGCGCACGACCCCCGGACGATCGAGCGCGCGGTTCTACTTCGTGGTGGGCTCGCAAGAGGGACGCAATCGCGAACCGGAACAAGACCAGACATCAGTTGTCACAGCGCTCAACAACGCGGGATTTCGTACCGATAGCGACGTCATCGCACGTGTCGCGGCCGACGGCACGCACGAAGAGTGGTTCTGGCGACGGGAGTTCCCGGCGGCATATCTGTGGCTCACCGGAGCCGCCGCTCGCTAACCCTTCTCTCCGCTTCGCCCATGCCCCCACTGCACGCCGCGGACTCACTCAACCCAGTTGGCCCCCGCGTTCACTTCGGCAAGCTCTCGCCGGTGCTCATTGGTGGCACCACCGTCGGGTTTTCCATGCGCCTGCCGAGCCCGCCGGCGCCGGCCAATGCACCGACCGCCGGGATCGACTCGTGAGTGCCGAAAAGGTCGGCCGCACGCGACCCGCGCGACCTGCGATCACGCGCGACACGGTCGCTCGGCTCGAGGACTTGCCGAACGTTGGGCCGTCCATCGCCGGGGACCTGCGCGGCATCGGGGTGTCACTCCCCAGCGACCTCCCCGGGCGTGACCCGTACGCGCTCTACGACGCGCTGTGCGCCGCGACCGGCATACGCCACGACCCGTGCGTGCTCGACGTGTTTATATCGGCCGTGCGCTTCATGGAGGGCGCGCCAGCACATACGTGGTGGCACTACACCGCCGAGCGCAAACGCACGCTCGCGGAGCGGGCGCGCACGGGGCTGTAACGTGCGGGAATCCTTGAGCCCATTGTCTGCGAAGCCCGACTGAGCGTTGCACTACGTGCGCGCATCGGCCAGCGGCTATTGTGTTCGGGAAAGCGGTGCCTTCACGCCAAGCGGACGCACGGCCAACGTGAGCACAAAACCCACCGCCAGCAGCGCCGCCAACAGTCGCAACGGACCATCGTAAATGGCCACGAGCGACGCGCCGGGCTGCAGCGCCTTGCGCGCATTGGCCGACAACTCGGTAATGATCAACGGACCGGCGACTGCCGCCACACTCCACGCGGTGAGCAGTGTGCCGTGGATGGCGCCCACATACCGAGTGCCGAACAGGTCGGCAAGAAACGCTGGGATAGTGGCGAACCCACCACCGTACATGGTGAACACCACAAACAGGCACGCCAGAAATGGCCACCACGCACCAGCGCGCGCCAGCAGAGGAATAAGCAGAAAGAGCCCAACCTGCGCGCCGAAAAATACGAGATACGTGCGTTGACGGCCGATCAGATCCGACGCGCTCGACCAGAGCAGTCGTCCGGCGGCGTTGAACAAACTGATCAGCGCCACCACCGCTGCCGCTTCGGCCGGCGAGCGGCCGAACAAGTCCTGCATCATGGGACTCGCCTGCGCAAGAATCCCGATGCCGGCCGTGACGTTGATGCATAACATCCCCCACAGCAGCCAGAACTGCGGCGTGCGCACCGCTTGCGTGCGCGTGAGCGAGTCGGGCAATGCCAGCGCGATCATCTCCCTGGTTGGTGCGTCGCCGCCAGCCACAACCGGCGTTGGCACGTCTGTCGGTGCGGGCCGCAGCAACTGCGCGCCCACTAGCATGAGCACGAGATAAGCCGCTGCCAGCACAAACAGCGTGAGCGCGATCCCCATGCGTTCAATCAGATACGCGTTGGCGTAGCCACCCAGAAACGCACCACCGCCAAAACCCATGATTGCAAAGCCGGTTGCCATGCCGCGTCGGTCTGGAAACCACTTTACGAGTGTGCTCACCGGCGCGATGTAGCCGATGCCGCAGCCAATACCACAAAGTACCCCCAGGCCCAGGAACAGCAGCACCGGCTGACGCAGCAGCAGCGCCACCCCGCCCAACGCGAGCCCGCTGGCAAAGCAGATCGCCGCCGTACGCGCCGCCACACGCGGTCCGCGGCGCTCGACCCAGGGTCCCCAAGTGGCCGCGCTCACGCCAAGCAATACGAGTGCTGCGGTAAACGTGGTGTACGGCGGGCTCCCCCACCACGGCAGGTCGGGCATCGCCGCCTGCAGCGGGCGGTTGAGTGTGCTCCAGGCGTACACCGAACCAATGCCGAGATGCACGAGCACGGCGCCGAGCGGAATGGGCCAACGGGCGGTAGACATTCGAACAGAATAACGCGGCACGAACGGTTTCACAGCGACAGGTTGCGCGGCATACACGGGATCACTGAGTTCCTTACGCGCCAACATCTGGTGACCAACATTTGAGACCAGAATAAACTCGTGCGGGATGCCGAACCGGGCATGATCGCGGAAACCAATTCGCTTGGCGCCATTACCTGCTTGCGCAGTCATATCAGTACGTATGTGCTTCGGCATGCCGCATCGACCGATTCTGCGGGTCGGCTCTGCTCGTCACGATTTGCGCGCCTTCCCCGAGGCGGCGCGACGACGGGCCGGCCAGGCGCTGGATCTGCTGCAACAGGGACTCGAACCAAACGACTTCAAGCCGATGCCGAGCATTGGAGTGGGCGTGTACGAGTTACGAACTCGGGCGGGCGGTGCCAGCGGTCGGACCGCTGAGGAGGGCAGCGATGGCCATCAAAAATTTCCCGCGGGAGCGGTAACGTCTTTACCGATCTCGGTTTCCCGCCGGACGAAGCGGCGAATCTGCAACTCCGGTCGGATTTGATCGTTCAACTGCGAAAGCGCCTTGCCACGCTCGGCGAGACGCAGTCCGACTGGGCTGACATCCTCGGCGTCTCGCAGCCGCGCGTCAGCGACCTTCTGCGCGGCAAGATCGAGCGCTTCAGTGTTGACACGCGGATCGCGTTCCTCGGTAAGACTGGGGCCGAAGTCCGCCTCACCGTCCGATCCAAAACGGCCGCCGCGTGATCCGGTTCGTCGCATTTTCGTGTGTTCCATGTGGTGGGCAACAGCGGAATGCTGCCGCCAGCCAGGTCGGACCCTCCGCGCAAGGCGGCTGCATCCGACATCACTGACTCATCGCATGGAGAGTACACATGTTTCGACGCCACCCCCGCTGGCCAATGCGCAGCGCACTGACTGTTGCCGCACTGTCGGTGATCACCGCGTGCGCCGGCGACGGCATCCCGCCCACAGGCGTCACGCAGACACCGGATGGTATTGGCGGCGTCTCCGCAGCCAAGACGCCTGCCGCGACGGTGACCGGGTTGAGCGGCAGTCTGCAACTGGTCAGTACAACGCTCACGGGCGCCCCCGCGACGACCGGCAGTACCACCTGCGAGCTGTCCGCCGACGGGACGCTTCTGCTGTTCTCGAGTGCGGCGTCGAATCTCGTCAACGGCGACACGAATGGCGCATCCGACCTGTTCCTCAAGAATCTGACCACAGGGGTCACAATCCGCGTCACGACGGGCTCGGGCGGCGAGCAGTTGCCGACTGGTGGCAACTGTTCCGGCACGACGATGACACCCGACGGTCGGATCGTGGCGTTCAATACAGCCACCGCCGGCGGCACGGTGTTCGTGAAGAACACCCAGACCGGCGCGTTGACGCAGGCCTCGCCAGCCCTTGGTACCGTCCCGCTGGTCACCGGCTTCTTTGGCGGGGTTGTCTCCGACGACGGAAGCAAAGTCGTGTTCAGGACCGTACCGGCACAGACCTACCTCGGCGCGTACACGTGGGCAAACGTTGTCCCCGCGCGACTCATGCTGCGTGACCTCAACACGGGCACGCTCATCACGCTGCCAATCGACGACGGCAACGTCGCCAACGGAGAGGTGCAGGGAAGCCGGTTCGCGATCTCCCCCGACGGCACGCGCGTGGCCTTCGTCTCCTCGTCGTCCACGCTCGCTGCAGGTGATACGAACGGCAGACCCGACCTGTTCGTCCTGAATCTCAACGACAACACCGCAGTGCTCGCGTCAAGCACCAGTGCAGGCACTCCGGCCACCGGCGGCGGGACATACTGGACGCCGTCGTTCGTCTCCAACACGCAGCTTTCATTCGGCACCGGTTCGGTCAGCAGTCTCGGTGACCGCGGATTCTATCTCAAGGACCTCAACTCGGGCGCGCTGCGACTGATCCTGCGCACTACTGACGGCGGCAGCACCGCCGTGTTGGCCAGTGACGTACGCCTCGTCGTCTTCACGCGGAACTACAGTGGGTTCAACGCACGCGTCTTCTCGCGTGACCTCAGCACCGGCGCGGAGACCGTCATCGGCGCCAGCGGTACTGGCACCGCGAGCAATGGCAGCTCGACGGGCGCCGTGATCTCGCGCAATGGCACACGCGTCGCGTTCAGCTCCAACGCGTCCAATCTGGTGACGCCCCGCCCGCCAAGCGGCGTCTTCCAGACCTACGTGAAATCGCTCCCGACTGGGGCTGCAATCGGCAACTGAGTTGCCACAGCGCAGATGGGTCGGATCGGCCCGTGCCCCGCGTAGACCATGGGCGCGCCACGCTTTTGCAGCCGAAGGGCGCGCAGCGTGTCCATGGTCCCGGGCCAGCCGAGATCGACCAGCAGGCGCGACGTGCCTTCGCTCACGACCCACACGTTGGTGGAGCGATAGCCGACGTTGACGATGCTCATCCGCGCAGTGGACGCCATGCCGGAATGTGGCCTCGACGCCGCGAGGTGGCCAGTGACGAGTGTCTTCCCCAAGGTCAGCGCACGTTTGCACTGCATGTGCGTGAGATGCTCACTGGTGAGGCGTACCTGTGGCTCACCGGCGCCGCCGCTCGCTGATGAGTTGCCCGCTACACGCGCGTCACGTCGATCGTGGCAATCGTCCGCGCTTACCATCAGGAGGCTACCAACATGAAAACGCTCCACTTCTCAACCACCATCAACGCGCCAAAGAAAAAAGTCTGGCACACCATGCTCGACGACTCGCCGTACCGGGACTGGTCGAGCGTATTCAAGGTGGGGTCGTTCTACCGCGGCGACTGGAGCGAGGGTTCGAAAATCCTCTTCCTCGGACCGGATCCGACAACGGGAGCCGAAGGTGGCATGGTGAGCCGGATCGCGGAGAATCGCAAGTACGAGTTCATCTCGGTGCCGCCGGATTTTGGTATCCACCGAGGAATACCAACTCGCCCAAACGCGCCTTGCTACTCGATGATAGCGATCGTAAAGATCTGGTCGCGAGGCGCACCAGTCCCCGCCGTCACACACTCTACGCGAACGACGAGATCTGCACCCAGGCGCGTCACCGAGGTGGG
The DNA here is from genome assembly GCA_038203795.1 of Gemmatimonadales bacterium. Taxonomy (GTDB): domain Bacteria; phylum Gemmatimonadota; class Gemmatimonadetes; order Gemmatimonadales; family Gemmatimonadaceae; genus JAABRT01. The sequence continues at coordinate 7,998 of JBBRDP010000084.1, read as the reverse complement.
CGTACAGTGACCGTTGCTGCCCGCTGCACCGTACGACGACACGATGGGAACGACCGGCACGCCCGCCGCCCCGCCCAGTCCGGCAAACCGGACGTCGGAGACGCCGGTAGAAACGCGTGTCAACGTGATCGCACCACCTGTGCTGCGCGCGTAGGTCGGGGAGGGCTCTGACGGCGTGGTTGGATCGTTCACCCACGCGACTGCAAACCGTTTGCCCGTGCGTCCGCGATCAATAATCAGCGTGCCAAATCGCTCGTTGGATTGCACAAACGATTCGTTGTAACAACGGACAGTGGCCGAGAAGACCGAGAAGTCCCACCCGCCAGACGCGCACCACGTGCCGGGTGACGTCCCCCACGACTGAGCGAAGTGCGACTCGGCGACGTCGGTTCCGGTACGCTGGAGCGCCGTGAAGCGCGCGTCATACTGACCGGCGTTAGCGCTGCCTTGCACCTGGATATCTGCGTCAGTGCCGCGCGATGTCGCAGTAAATGGCGAGGAGGGACTAAACAATCCGGTTGAGAGCGCGGCGGTTGGTGAGACCAGGAAACCGGTGCGCCCCTCAAACGCGTCTTTGCCGAGCACAATAAATGAGAACGACGCATCGACGGCGACACCCGTGGTGACCGAGCCACACACCACCGCCACCAGAATCGCACCACTGCCTTGCGCCGTCGGATTTCCCGCTGGATGGCAGTGTGCGGTGGCGCGGCGTGCGTTCACGTAAACAAAGCGCGGCGCACTATTCGATGCCGCCATGCCGAGCACTCGGACCTCGTACGTACCGAGGCCGGTACGACGCGAGGTGATGGAGTCACCCGGGTTCGTAAACGATTCAGCCACAACATAGGAGCTGCTGGAGATCGAATCGTTGGCGACACCGTAGCCGAGATCGGTCTGCGGGATCACCGTCAGCAGCGCCGTGCCCTGAACACCGCCAACCGAGGCGGTAATGGTCGATTGACCCGTCGCAAACGTCGAGAGGAATCCGTCGTTCACGCCTGCGACCGCAGCATTCGTGGAGTTCCAGGTGACCGTACGGCCAGTAAGCACATTGCCAGCGCCATCACGCGCGGTGGCGGTGAAAAGCTTGCCACGGAACGGCACCATCGTCACCGGCCCCGGCGTAATCGTCACCGATGCCACCGGCACAAGCGCGACCGTGACGGTCGCCGTTGCCGTGATCGTTCCCACTGCGGCAGTGATCGTCACCGGCCCACCCGCCGACACTCCAGTCACGACACCACCAGTCACCGTTGCCAACGCCGGATTGGAAGACGTCCACGTAACCGTTCGGCCCGTCAGCGCATTGCCTGCCACATCACGCGGTGTCGCAGTCAGCGTGGTCGTCTGCCCGACGAATGCTGTCGCCGTCGTGGGCGTCATCGAAATCGATGCCACCGGCACCGGCACCACGGTCACGGCCGTCGAGCCGGCATTCCCGTTCACTGTCGCGCGAATCGACACCGGGCCACCCACCGCGACACCGGTGATGAGACCAGTGGCACTGACGGTCGCAATCGCGTTGTTCTCCGACGACCACACCGCCGACGGCGACGGCGCGCAGTTCAGCACGCTGAAGTTGGCCGTGGCTTGAACGGATTGGCCAACCGGGACATTGCTATTGGGTGCGCTTACGCTGACCGCACCGACGGTACATGGTGCGGCCGTCTCGCCGCCGCCGCACGCCGCAAGGGCGAGAGCACCTGCCGATAGTACCATCCACGAGAGTGTCGTGGGACGAATCGGACGTCGAACGCTGGCGAGAGACATTGAGATATGAAATGGGTAGGTTCGCAGTCGCGCGCGAGTCACCGCGTCAGGAGAGTATGCGGTTCATAAAGAAGAACGCGGCATGTCTGACCTGCGTAACAGATCTTGACGACCAGCTCGGCGGGGTCCGAGGTGCTGATGTGATACTGTGCTTCAGACTCGGCCGGTGCAAGTAGCCGAGTGGTTGCAGCAGGCGCACGGTACTGAACTAGCGCACCCCTTCCATTCGATTCCCCACGGACGGTGCGATGCCGGCGTCTTCCAATCGTTCGGTGTACCGAATGGACAAATACTGCTCGGACTCAACTGGTGGTCGCAACACGCTCGGCTGAATGTGATTGTCGCAACGGATTGAGTGCTTCGGCGCGTTTGCGCCACCCACGAGACTTTCGCGGATTCGCCCATGTCCGGACTCGGCGAGACACGTCCGCACTGATTATTTTCCTCAACATGTCCATCCCTACATCGTCATTACGGGTCGCGATCGTCGGATCGGGCCCGTCTGGTTTTTATGCGGCCGAAGCGCTCCAGAGGGGTGCTCCTGGCATCGCCATCGATCTCATTGACCGCCTGCCCATTCCGTTCGGACTCGTGCGCGGCGGCGTCGCGCCCGATCACCCCAAGATCAAGTCAGTCACGCGGATATTCGACCGCATTGCCACGCAGCCGGGCTTTCGCTATCTCGGGCATGTGCGCGTGGGGCAAGACGTCACGGTAGACGAACTGCGGGCGCGCTATCACGCGCTCATTCTCTGCTACGGCGCCGAGACCGATCGTGCGCTGGGTATTCCCGGCGAGACGCTGGCCGGCAGTCACGCGGCCACGGAGTTCGTGGCGTGGTACAACGGGCACCCCGACTACGCGACGCGCACGTTTGACCTCACGCAGCGCGAAGTGGCGGTGGTTGGCATTGGCAACGTGGCCATGGACGTGGCGCGTATTCTGGCCAAGCCCACGCGCGTGCTGGCCGGCACGGATCTCGCCGAACACGCGCTTTCGGCGCTCGATGCTTCGTCGGTGCAGACCATTCACCTCGTGGCGCGCCGAGGACCGGTGCAAGCGGCGTGCACCACGCCGGAACTTCGCGAGCTGGGCGAGCTGGATGGTGTGGACGTGATTGTGAATCCACGTGACCTTGAACTCGATGCCGCCAGCGAAGCGCAGCTGGCCGCCATGGAAGACCGCAACCCGGCCAAGAACCTTGAGGTGCTGCGCGGTTGGGCCGCGCGTGAGCGCACCGGCGCACCGCGTCAGGTGGTGTTCCACTTCAACGCGTCGCCAGTCGCTCTGCTCGGCACTGAGCGCGTGGAAGGCATGACGATTGTGCGCAACGTGCTTGAGAGCGATGGCCGCGGCGGAGTGCGCGCGGTGGCCACCGATGACACGCAGACGTTGCCCGTAGGACTCGTGTTCCGTTCAGTGGGTTACAAGGGTATGGCCCTGTCCGGCGTTCCGTTCGACGATCGCCGCGGTGTGGTGCCCAACGTGAATGGTCGCGTGGTGGACGAGGCAGGCAGCACGACCGCGGTGCCCGGTATGTACGTGGCCGGCTGGATCAAGCGCGGCCCGCAGGGAATCATCGGCACCAACAAAGTGTGCGCCGGCGATACGGTGAGGCAGGTGCTGGCCGACATTGCTGCTGGTACGGTCTCGACCGTGGCCGATGGTGTGTCGAGTATTGACGCGTTGCTGGCCGAGCGTGGCGTGACCGTGACCAGCTGGGCCGATTGGCAGACGCTCGACAAAGCGGAGCTGGAGCGCGGCGCCGCGCAGGGACGGCCGCGCGTGAAGATTACGAACGTGCAGGAGATGTTGGAGATTATCGCTGGTACGCGCTGACTTCGCGCGAGCTTACGCCGTCATTGAATCTTCACGTAAGTGTTCCATTATTGGTTCACCATTGCGCGCATGCTCACAACGCGTGTGACGAAGCCCCGTGTGCGTTTCGATGACACGATCCGTCGCCGCTTTCGCGTGCGGTTGTTCGACTGTGACGGGTTCCGCGTGATGACGGCGGCCAAGTATCCCATGTACATGGATTTCATCCGGTGGGAGATGATTGCCCGGTCGGAGATGTTCAACGCCATCGTGAAGCGCGGACTTGCCCCCACACTGGGCTCGCAGAAGCTCATCTACCGCAAGCCGCTCAAAGTGTGGAGTCGCTTCGAGGTGGAGCTTGAGTTGGTCGGCTACGACGACAAGTGGATCTATCACATCCACCGGTTCGTGCAGATGGGCGAGGTGCGCGCGATCGGGATCACGCGCGCGCTGATCTGGCGGCGCGATGTGCCCACCGCCACGAGGGAGTTGCTTGTAGCGGTGGGCGCTACGGGCGACATGCCGCCACCGCCGTGGGTGGCGGAGTTGTTTGCAAACGATCGCGCGTTGTTGGATCGGTAGTGTCGGCGGCGGCGCACACATGTGCGTCGTCTCAGATTGACCAATCTGGTCAAGGCCGTTATTTTTCGCGTATGCCCGCTCGTAAAGCCGCCAAAGCGCTCATCCGCGAACCGGTCTCTCTGTACGACGCGAAGACACATCTGTCGTCGCTCGTTGACCGCGCCGCCGCGGGCGAAGAGTTCGTGATCACCAAGTCCGGACAACCGATGGCACGGCTTGTTCCTCTCGAGGAGGTGCGCGCCGCACGCGTGCCGGGGCAGGGAAAAGGACGTTGGCGCGTATCCAAAGACTTCGATAGTCCGCTCCCCGACGACATCCTCGACGCTTTCGAGGGGCGATAGTGCGTCTGCTGCTCGACACGCATGTTGCTATCTGGTGGGACACGGGCGCACCGCTGTCGGCGCAGGCCAAGCGGGCCATTCGCGATGCGGATGAGGTGTACGTGAGTGCCGCGTCGGCGTGGGAGATTGCGATCAAGGCCGCGCTCGGCAAGATCCGGTCGGATCGGTCGATGGCTGAGTTGTGCGCCGATTCCGGTTTTCGTGAGCTGCCGGTGCTCATGCGGCATACCGACGCGTTGGAGTCGCTCGAGCCGTTGCATCGGGACCCATTTGATCGGCTACTCGTGGCGCAGGCGTCGCATGAACAGCTGGTGCTGGTTACGCGCGATGAGATGATTGTGCGATACCCGGTGGCGACGCTTCGGGCGTGAGTGAGCGTCGACATCCGGTGGCGTACGTGTATTGCTATGCGTTTCCGCACTGTTTGGAGCGCCGCGTTCAGGAGCACGCACTAGACCTGCTGGCTGCCCGCGCCTCTGGTCGCCTTTGAAGTTGGTCCTCGTCTGAACGGCCAGCCAGCTCCTTCACTGTTTGTGGGCGCTTTCAATTGTTTGATCGGCATTGCTGGACACCCAATGTCAGCTCTGGCGTGTCCGCGGAAGCTTTTCGATCCAATGTCAGAAGACGCAACACTATTTTGCTATCAGGATTCCAACCCGACCCTGACTGGGCATTCGCTCACTCACTCCGGCGATACTTTGTACAAGTATTCCAGTGTTTTCAAAGCTCGGGATGCGCAGCTTGGCGAGCGGAATGACGATCGTTGCTTCCAGCGTCGATATCGTTCGAGAACTCAGTTCCAGAATGCGTGCTGTCTGGTCGTCCGCGAGAAATCCGCCCACGTATTCGACTCCAATTGTGACTGGCTTGATCCCCGCAGCGCCGAAGCGGAGCTCGATGCCTCCAGAATAGCGAAGCTGGTGAGCGTAGGTCGCCGTGCTATCCTGATCCTCCTTTAGCGCGTTCACTCGGTAGCCGCCGGAAAGCCAGCCAGCGAGCTGATGGCCCCGAAGGATTGGTGGCCTGGCAGCCAGCTCGATGTACGTTCGCATGTCTATGCCTCGTGGAGTCAACGCAACCTCGCGCAGCTTTTCTCTAAGAGCGTCAGCGCCCTTTATCACAGTAGCTGGAAGATCAGACACGTTTGCGACCAGATACACTCCCAGCATTCCTTTGCCGGTCATTCTACGCTGAAGCAGACCAGCACCAATCAAACCGTGACCTGAAACGAGATCGTCGCCCCAGCTGGAGCCTATTTGAGTTCCGAATGCCCAAGGACTTGATGGCGCCGTGGCTACCTTCTGGCACGAACAAGCCACCTCTGTCGCAGTAGGAGGTGCAGCACTAATGCTCGCGATACTGCCGGCGCTCTGCGCCACAATTTCGGCGGTCGCCGCAAACAGCGGCGCTAGAACGCTTGTCACCTTCAGCACTACCCTGAGGCGTTGTGACTTCGGCATTGAGGAAACTCCGTTGTGGGAGGAGGTGGTGCTGAGGTTGCCGGTCCAAGAATCGCCTGGGACAGTTGGCAGCGCGAAAAGATGGATCGTACGCGTCAGCTAACGAAGAACGGCAAGGCCGACTCTCGCGACGGTACGGCGATCTCGATAGGTCAAGAGTGTTTCTGCACTACCGTGGAAAACTTGGAAGTGCAGCGCCGCCGAAAGTTTGCTTAAACACTGAACAGCGTTGAGATGTAAAAGCACGTTGAGCTCGGCATTTGACAGAATCTGCTTGCCCCAAACTCGAGTCCGGGTGTGGACGGTCAAGAGCCCGGGATCTCCATCGCGAGCGTGAGGCTGCCAGTAGAACTCAGCTTCTCCGCGTCCGGCAAAGTCAACGATGTCGGCGTGCTGCTCCTCGACACCCCATGGAAGCCAAAGAGCAACTCCACCCGAGAAGACGTCTGAGTTCACTCGGCCGAAGGTCATTCCGGCATAGGCTCTATTCCACCCTCGGCTCTGCGGACCTGATCGACCATTCGACTCGTGAACTACGCCGAAATACGGACGCAGGTTCTTTGGCTGCGCGAACGCGCGCAAGTACAAGAATGCTCCAGGGCGATAGTTGTTGTCGAAGAACGGTGCACTACTATCACGGATGTTCCACAACGATTGTTGGGAAAAGGTCGCGTAAATCCCGCTGATCGAATCCTTGATGCTCGTCAGATCGATAATCCTGTAACGTACGGAGACACGGAACTTGACCTGCGCGGAGTAGGACTCGCCTGTGGCGCTTTCTCTTCCTCCGGCTCCACCGCTTGAGAAGTAGTTGATGTCATTAAGGTTGAATCGGTTCGAGGGCGTCAAATCGGGAATCGGGACGTTGAGGATCAACTCCACCTGCTGTGCTACTTGGAGCGCCGGCACCGTAAAGGAGCCGCGCGCCAATGACCGTCCTTCGTCGAGGGCCTCGTAGTAGTAGCGACCTGCTGCGAGATCAAACTGAGCAATTCCAGCGTTGTCGGTACGATTCTCGAGCGTACGACCATCCGCTGAGTCGCGGACTTCAATGAGGATACGAGCTCTCGGCGTACCATCTCGATTCTCCACTTGAAACGAAACGCGCCGTGTGCCCTGTGCTTGAGCCGAATCTGGCAAGAAGAGAAGCGAACTGCCGAGAAGGCTAACGGCGCAGCCGATACGCATGAGTACTCCTCGGATCGCTTGCGTTGAGTAAGCCAGTATTTCGCGCATTTGATTCTCCTCTGGATTCTGAGGCTTTAGCTGTCGAGTATTCGGTGCAAACGTAGCCGGTCTGTTGCATCCACAAACGACGTTCTCGCGGGAACACCCACGCCTCTTCGAACTCTTGACGAGGGCGTTCGCGGATCGTAAGGATTCGGTGGCGTCAACAGACAACGGAGCGATGCGTAGCGGGCTTGTTGCCGAGAGATCCGTCGCCGCATAGCACCAGTCGCTTCTTCTGTTAGCGTTAGAAGACGTTCACTCTCGCGCTCGCAATACCGTCGTAAGTCACCGACACGGGAATTCCCGGCGGGCCGAACACACTAGAGAAACTGCCGTTCAGCGTCGCAGGACACGGATTACCACCACACCCCGATGTCGCGATTAGCAAAAAGTTGAAAGAGCCGCCAATCGGCTGAGGCGGTTCAAGAAGCTCGAGCGTGCCAGCAAGCGAGCCTCGGTTCGCGTCGACAATAGGTGCTCCCGCGAACCCTTGGGACGGAAGGGCGACTGCCAACGTGCCGTTTGTCGCAAAGTTGGATGTGACGGTAAGCATGCGTTGGGCGGCGCGAGCGATCTGCATTCTCCCGTTGTTGGTCGCATTGCCGACGATCCTCAGAGGTATTTCAATCAGCACTTGACCAGCATTCGTCAACTCGGCCGCGAGCGTGCGCCCACCTGGATTGCCGCCCACCTGCTGGCCGAGCTTGGCGATGATCTGGCCGTCGGCGGCGTTCACCAGCGCGCCGCTGGACACGGTGATGCTGCTGGCGCTGCCGCCGTTGATGAGGCTCGTG
>JBBRDP010000083.1:0-14134 GCA_038203795.1 Gemmatimonadales bacterium | reverse complement strand
GCCCGGCGATACCGAACTGCGCGACCAGCAGCTCCGCACCGGCGACTCGTTCCGCATCACGCCCGGCACGATCCACTACATGGAAGCGGTCACGGACTGCGACGTGCTCGAGGCCTCCACACCCGAGCTGGACGACGTGGTGCGCCTCAAGGATCGCTACGGCCGAGAGGGAACGAGCGCGGCCTGAAGAGAACTCCGGCACCCTGTCTGTTGCCCTGCTCGGCTCTCGACGTGAGATTGCGGCGATCCCCGTGACACCCGCCGTCTGTGGCCTCCGAGCCGCAGCGGCCCCGCCTCTCAGCCCCGTATGCGATGAAGGTCATCATCCCCCTCGCCGGCAAGGGGACGCGTTTGCGTCCGCACACGCACATCACGCCCAAGCCGATGCTCAAGGTCGCTGGTCGTCCCGTCATGGACTACGTCATGGACGACGTCAAGCGACTCGGCAACGTGGAGCAGGTGGTGTACATCACCGGCCATCTCAAAGAGAAGGTGGAGGCGTACTCGAAGAACGCGTACGGACTGCCCAGTGTGTTTGTGGAGCAACTGGTGCAGGACGGCACAGCGGGCGCCGTCGCACTGGCCAAACCGTACGTCGACCAACCCGTGTTGATCATCTTCGTGGATACGATCTTCGACGCGGATTTATCGATCGTGAATACCACTGATGCCGACGGGATTATCTGGACGAAGGAAGTCGAGGACTATCAGCGCTTTGGTGTGGTCGTCACCAACGAGCATGGCCACATGACGCGTATCGTCGAGAAGCCGAAGGAGCCGATCTCCAAGCGCGCCAACATCGGCTTGTATTACATCCGCAACTGGCAGCTGTTGTACGAGGCCATCGAGCATGTGCTCACGCAGCCCGCGAACAAGGGCGAGTGGTATCTCACCGATGCGTTCCAGTACATGATCGATCATGGTGCGCGCATCAAGGTGGTGGATGTCGACGGTTGGTACGACGCGGGACAGGTGGAGACGTATCTCGACACCAATCGCACCATGCTCGAGAAGGGGCGTGCGCGTCGGCCAGCGACCCTCGGTGAGGGTGCACACATTGTTGAGCCCGTGTATATCGAAGACGGCGTTACGATTGCACACGCGACGGTGGGCCCCAACGTCTCCGTGCTCGCCGGCAGCAGCATCACGCACGCGGAAGTCTCCAATACGATTATCGGCGCGAACACGCAGATCAGTCACGCCACGCTCAAGCACTCACTCGTGGGTGATCGTGTCGTGCTCGATCATGTGCACGGTACGGTGTCCGTCGGTGACGATGGCGTGGTGCGGGGGAGTGTCGCGCTGTGAGCCGCGCACGGGATGATCGGACATACGACACATCGCGCGGCGTCACACGCCGTGAAGCGATCGCCGGCCTGGGCGCCGTGGCCGCGGCGGCCGCCTTCGCACCGGCTCCACTCATTGCCTCCACGCCCGCGTGGCGGGCCGATCTGCTCGCGCCGCCCGTGCCCTCGCTCACGCAGTCGCGCATGCTTGGCGTGCCATTCGGCAAGCACGAGACGGTGCGCCTCGCGGTGATCGGCACCGGCTTGCGTGGTCGCTCCGTGCTGGGAGAGTTCCTGGCGGTGGAAGGCGTGCGTGTGACGGCGCTCGCCGACATTGTGCCGGAAAAAGCCGCGCGCGCCGCAAAAATGGTGACCGACAAGGGGCAGGCAGCGCCCGCGCTGTTCACCAACGGGGAACGTGATTTCGAGCGATTGCTGCAGCGTGACGACATCGACTTCGTGTATATCGCCACGCCGTGGGACTGGCATGTACCGCAGGCGGTGGCCGCGATGCGTGCGGGTAAACACGTGGGCGTCGAAGTGCCTGCGGCGTTCTCCATCGAAGAGTGCTGGCAACTGGTGGACACGTCGGAAGCGACGCGTCGCCATTGCCTGATGATGGAGAACTGCTGCTACGGCTACAACGAGTTGCTCGTGCTCACCATGGTGCGCGCCGGTGCGTTCGGACAGCTCAAGCATGCGGAAGCCGCGTACATTCATGATCTGCGCAAGCTGCTCTTTGAAGACAGGGATGAAGGACTCTGGCGCCGCACGCCGCATCTCTCACGCGACGGTAATCTGTACCCCACGCACGGCCTCGGACCGGTGTCGCAGTATCTGGGCATCAATCGTGGCGATCGCTTCGACTATGTCGTGTCGATGAGCACGCCGGAGTTTGGTCTGTCGGAGTATCGCGCGCAGCATGTGCCCGCCGACAGTCCGAAGCAGCAGGAAAAATATCGGTGCGGCGATTTGAACACGTCGCTGATCAAGACGCAGCAGGGACGTACCATCATGCTGCAGCATGACGTGGTGAGTCCGCGGCCCTACGATCGCATCAACATGCTCTCCGGTACGAAGGGCGCGTTCCGTGACTATCCGGCGCGCGTGTACCTCGAAGGCATGGCGGGGGGCGAGCGATGGAACAGCATCGACGCCGTAAAGGCACAGTACGAACATCCGCTGTGGACGAACGTGGGTGAACTGGCTCGCACGCTTGGCGGCCACGGTGGCATGGATTTCATCATGTGCTATCGCACCGTGCAGTGCATGCGCGAAGGGCTGGCGCCCGATTTTGATGTGTATGATGCCGCCGCGTGGAGCGCGCCGGGACCGTTGAGCGACGCGTCGGTTGCACAGGGAAGCGCGCCAATGCGGTTCCCGGATTTCACGCGCGGCGCCTGGGCGGGCGTCACGAGCACCGGTTGATCTGTGCAACTCACGTCACTCGATTGGATTGTCATTGCCGTTTCGCTGTTCGTCTGCTTTCTGCCCGCGGCGTTGCTGGCACGGAGAGCTGGCCGGAGCAGCACCGAGTTCTTCAGTTCAGGGCGCTCGGCGCCGTGGTGGCTGATTGGCGTGTCCATGGTCGCCACCACCTTCAGTACCGATACGCCAAACCTTGTCACGGATCTTGTGCGCGGCGGAGGTGTCGCGGCGAACTGGGCCTGGTGGTCATTCCTGCTCACCGGCATGGCGACGGTGTTCTTCTACGCACGGCTCTGGCGTCGCTCCGGGGTGCTGACCGATCTCGAGTTCTACGAAGTGCGCTACTCGGGCAAGCCGGCCCGCGCCGTCCGTGCGTTTCGCGCCGTGTATCTCGGGCTGTTTTTTAATTGCGTGATCATGGCCACGGTGAATCTCGCCGCCGTGAAGATCGCCAACGTGTTGCTCGGCTGGCCCATGACACAAACGCTGCTTGTGTGCGCCGCCATCAATATCGTGTTCGCGGCGACGAGTGGATTGTGGGGCGTCATGGTGACCGACTTCCTCCAGTTTGGCATCGCCATGACCGGATCTGTGGCGGCGGCGGTGTACGCGCTGCGTCGTCCCGAAGTGGGTGGGCTCTCGGGACTCGTTGAGAAACTCGATCCGTCGGTGCTCTCCTTCATTCCCGATTTCAACGACTGGAATCTGGCGCTCACCGTCATGATCATTCCGCTCACGGTGCAGTGGTGGTCGGTGTGGTATCCCGGTGCCGAACCCGGTGGTGGCAGTTACATCGCGCAGCGCATGCTGGCGGCCCGCTCAGAACGTGATGCGCTCGGCGGCACGTTGCTGTTCAATGTCGCGCACTACGGGCTGCGTACCTGGCCGTGGATCATCGTGGCGCTCGCGTCGTTGCTCGTGTATCCCACGCTCGGTGATATCGGCGCGGCGCTGCCGCACGTCGACCCCAAGCTCATTGGCAATGACATGGCGTATCCGGCCATGCTGCGCTTCCTGCCCGCCGGAATGCTGGGGTTGATGGTCGCCGGTTTGCTGAGCGCGTACATCTCCACCATTTCCACGCATCTCAACTGGGGCACGTCGTATCTCGTGCATGATGTGTATCGCCGGTTCTTCCGGGCCGATGCCGACGAACGCCACTACGTGCTCATGGCGCGCATTTGCACCGCCGTGCTCATGATCATCGCGGCGTTGCTAACGTACGTACTGGAAACCGCGCGACAAAGTTTTGAACTGTTGCTCGCGATCGGCGCGGGCACCGGTTTGTTGTATTTGCTGCGCTGGTTCTGGTGGCGCATCACGGCGTGGAGCGAAATCGCGGCCATGGCGAGTTCGTTCGCGATCGCCGTGGCCATTGCCATTGCGCAGAAAAACGGAGCGGAGATTCCGTCGTCCATCGCCTTGCTGGTGTCGGTGGCGGTGACGTCGGTGGTCTGGATTTCCGTCGCGTGGTTTGGCCCACGCACCGATCATGCAACGCTGCTCAGTTTCTATCGGCTCGTGCGTCCTTCCGGTCCCGGCTGGAAAGACATCCGCGCTGAGGCAGGCGTCGCAGCCGCACCGGATTCACTGCCGCAGGCGATGCTGGCGTGGATGCTGGGAGTCGCGTTTGTGTACGGCTCGCTCTTTGGCATTGGCTCGTTCCTCTTTGGGAACACCACCCATGCCGCCGTGTGGGCGGTGGTGGCCATCGCCACCGGATTCGGTTTGCTGCGTGTGGTGCCACGCCTGTGGTCCGGCGCTCCGGCGGCATGACGTGATCCGCGTCGCGGCGATCCTGGCACGCGGTCTCGGATCGCGTATGCGTCGGGACGACAGCGGTGTTGTCCTCGACGCGGCGCAGGCGGCCCGTGCGGCCGATGGATTGAAGGCGATGATTCCCGTCGGTCGGCCGTTTCTCGATTATGTCATCAGCGCGCTCGCTGACGCGGGCATCACCGACGTCGTGCTGGTGATTGGGCCCGACCATGCGGTGATACGCGAATACTTCACCGTGCTTGCACCGCCCACGCGTGTGCGCCTGCGCTTCGCGGTGCAGGATGAGCCGCGCGGCACCGCCGACGCCGTACTCGCGGCCGCCGGCGTCATTGGCACTGAGCCGTTCCTCGTACTGAACGCCGACAACTGCTATCCGTCGTCGGCCATTCGTGCACTCGCGGCGCAGGATTCGGCGGGTGTGGTCGCATTCGACCGCGACGCGCTCATGGCCGACGGCGCCATTGAACGTGATCGTATTCGCCAGTTTGCCATTCTCGATGTCGCACCGGGCGATCTGCTGCGTGGTATCGTGGAGAAACCGGACCACGCGCTCGATCCCGGTGCCGAGCAGTCGCGGTGGGTGAGCATGAATCTCTGGGCGCTCACGCCGTCACTGATCGACGCGTGTCGACGCGTTCCACGGTCGCGCCGCGGTGAGTACGAACTTCCCGAGGCGATCGCACTCGCGGTTACGCAGGGCGAGCCCGTGCGCGTGATCTACAGTCACGAACGCGTGCTTGATCTGTCTCACCGACGTGATATCGCGCAGGTGGCGGCGCGGCTTCATGGCACGCTGGTCCACACGTGACGAGCCCGACGCCGTCGCAGGGCCGGCCGGTCGGCACGTCCGAGGAATTCAGCGACGCGCTCGCGGCCCATGGAATGCCGAGTGACGCGATTGCACGCTACGCCACGCAACACGACGCCGCCAACCGCGCGCTCGATGCCGAAGGTGTCCCACGCGACACGCGTCGACGCTGGGTGGTGCCGGGACGGATCGAAGTGCTCGGAAAGCACACGGATTACTCCGGTGGGCGATCGCTGCTCTGCACCGTAGAGCGTGGCCTCGTGATCGTGGCCGCGCCGCGTGATGATCGGACGCTGCACGTGCTTGATGCCGTACGACAGGGGCGCTTGCAGATCGATCTCGCGTCGGCGGCGACGACGCGCAGTGCACGCGGTTGGCCGCTCTATCCGCACACGGTGGCGCGGCGTCTGGTGCGCAACTTCGGTGAGCGCGTGGGGGGCGCGCACATCGCGATGGCCAGTGGGCTGCCGTCGGCCGCCGGTATGTCCAGTTCGAGCGCGCTGACGGTGGGCATTGCATTGGCGCTGGCGGAGTGCGGCGGGCTTACCAACACTGAGGCGTGGCGCACGGCGCTGCCGAACCGGCTGGCACTGGCGGGTTATCTGGGTGCACTCGAAAACGGCGTACGATTCGAATCGCTCGATGGTGATACCGGTGTCGGCACGATGGGCGGAGCGCAGGATCACACGGCCATTCTGTGCAGCGCACCGGAACGACTCGGCATGTTTGCGTGGGCACCGCCGCGCTTCGAACGGTGGGTACCGTGGAATGCCGAGCACGTATTCGCGATCGCCGTGAGTGGGGTGGTCGCCTCGAAGGCTGGCGCGGTGCGTGGTCAGTACAACAGAACCGCGCGCACTGTGGCGCATCTGCTGCGTACGTGGAACTTGCGCACGCATCGACATGACCCGACGCTCGGTGAAGCGATGCGCTCCAGCGCTACGGCCTATGAACGCCTGCATCAACTGGTGGCCACCGACGCCACGGCGGAGTTCACGGCTCCGCATCTCCGCCGACGCCTTGAGCAGTTTCGCGAGGAGACCGATGACTATGTACCGGGCGCGGCCGAGGCACTGGTGAACGGTGATCTGGCTGCGTTCGGTTCATTCGTGCGGCACTCGCAACATGCGGCCGAAGACGCGCTCGAAAATCAGGTGCCGGAGACACGCATGCTCGCACGCTCCGCAGTCGAGCAAGGGGCCATTGCAGCGTCCGCGTTCGGCGCCGGATTTGGCGGTAGTGTGTGGGCGATGATCCCGGCCGTTGAGGCCGACGCGTTCATTGCGCGGTGGCGCGCAGCGTACAACTCCGCGTCACCACAAATCGCCGCACGCGCCTCGTGGTTCACCACACGTCCGGCACCGCCCGCGCTCGAAATCACGCTGGGGTAACGCGCGCGCAGCGTATCACGCGTGTCACGCGCATAAGCGTATCACGCCTATCAAGCCGCCAGCGCGACAAGAATGGACATCGCACGCGACAGCCCGCGCGCGCCGTCCACGTTCTCGAACCATTCGTCAGCGGTATGCGCGCCGCCACCACGGCCGCCGGCGCCAATCGTAATTGCCGGGATGCCGCGCGACAGGGGAATATTCGCGTCCGTGCTGGCCACGGCACCGAGTGGATCCCGCCCGATCGCGCGCGTGGCCGCCATCGCCAACGCCACCAGGGGATGCTCATGGTCGATGTAGCCGGCCGGTCGCTCGCCAAGCAACTGCACATCGGCCGTCAGGATATCGGTTCGGCGGCCGGCGTTCTCGTCCATCGCACTTTGGCGCACTAACGCCCGCAGCTGACGTTCCGCCATCACAAGCGATGCGTCGTCGGTGGCGCGCACGTCTACGTCCATCCAGGCGTGCGCCGGGATCGCCGTGAGCGACTCCCCTCCGCCAATGCGTCCAACAGAGAGCGCCACGCGTCCACGAAAATCTGCAGGGAGCGAAGCCATCCAATGGGTTGCACGCCCTGCCGCATGCACCGCGTTGGGGCGACCGAAATCCGCCCACGAATGTCCGCCCGGACCATTGAACGTGATGCGGAATCGTCGTGACCCGAGCGCGTGGTGCACAATGCGTTCATCGCCTGGCCCATCGAGCGCCAGGACCGCGTGCGGCACGACTCCGCTGCGCTCGAGTTCGTCGAAATACGCACGCGCCCCTTTCAGATTGCCGAGTCCCTCCTCGCCCACCGTTGCGACGAACTCCACCGGACGCATCAGTGCCACCGCGTGGCAATCACGCCCCGGAACGCCGAGCGCATCGGCCAGTGCCAGCATGCCGCCCAACCCGCGCGCATTGTCACCGATGCCCGGACACACGAACCGAGCGCCCTCCTGACGCAGCACGAGCGGCGTGTCGGCCGCGAACACCGTGTCGAGATGAGCCATGCACACCACGGGGGCGTGTGCGTGCATCTGAGACGGCCGACGAGCGATCACGTTTCCCGCGCTGTCCATGCGTACGGCGCTGAAGCCTCGACGCACAAACGCGTCGGTGACCAGTGCCGCGCGCTGCGACTCGGCGCCCGTGGGCGCGGCCAACTGCGCCAACCGGAGTTGCGTGGCGATTGTCGTAGCGTCTCTGACGCGCAGTGCCTCATGCAGCGGTGTGAGCAGTGGGTGCAAGTCGCGCAGTTGGCGATCGGCGAGCGGTTCGGCGCTGGTCGCCGTGCGAAACATCAACATGTGTTCACGCTGCGTGTTCGCGCGTCCATGCGCAAGTGTGTACTGGGCGCTGGACTCCGGACGGCGATTGTGCGACTGTGCGGGAGCGCAGAGGCCTGCGCCCTTACCACGGCGCGCCCGGGAACGTCGCTCCGAGGGTCGATTTTCCATGTTCATGTCGAGTCTTCGCGTCCGTTTGCTTCTGCTGGTCGCTGTGGTTCTGGTGCCCTCGTTCGTGCTGCTGGTCGCGCTTATCGGGCGCGAGCGGCAGGTGCGGGTTGAGGCGGCGCGGGCCACGGCCGTTCAGTTCGTCGATAACGGTATTCGCGACCAACAGGCCGCGATCGATGATGGACTGCGTATTCTGCGTGCGATCGGCATGCTCCAGCAGATTCGGAACGGCGATTCGGAAGCGTGCCAGCGAGCGCTGGGCGCGCTGAGCAATATGATCGAAGAGGGCTGGTCCGTCGTCCGAACGCGGTCGACCGGGCTGCAGGACTGTGCCACGCGTGGCGTGGAAACGCTGCCGCGCAATGTGGCCGCCGATCCTCGGTTCTTGGCCATGCGTGAAACGCGGGCGCCTGTGATCGGCGGCTATATGCACAGCGCCGAAACGGGCGAGCTGCTGCTGCCGGTGAACGTGCCGCTGCTCAGTGCGAGCGGGCGATTCGAGGGCGCGCTCTCTGCTGGACTGCGTGTGCGTTGGTTTGATCAACTGGCCGCAACACTCGCCGGGAAGGCCGGCGCGGCGGCCACCATCGTCGGCGCGGAGGGCGAAACCCTTCTGCGGTTTCCCGCCGCTCCCGATGGGCCAGCGCCGACGTCGCGTAACCCGATTTCGAGCAGCCTTGTTGGCACGTCGCGCGGCGTTCTCGAGGCGGTTGGGCTCGACGGGGTGCGCCGCGTGTGGGCGTTTGACCGCCTGCCGTCGCCCGACAGTGCGCCCGTGTGGCTGAGCGTCGGCCTGCCCGCAACCGCCGTGTATCAAGGCGTCAACGACGCCCTGCGCAACACACTGCTCGCGCTCGCGCTTTGGCTGCTGCTCGTGGCGGCCTTGTCGTGGTGGGCCACTGATCGCTTCGTACTGCGTGACGTGCGCGCCATACTTGCGGCGACCGAGAAGTTGGGCGCCGGCGATCTGTCGGTGCGTACCGGACGTCGCGCGCACGCCGGCGAGTTGGGCCGACTGGCCAGCAGTTTCGATCAGATGGCCGAGCGGCTCGAGGAACGTCGTGCACGCGAAGTGCAGGCCCAGAAGCTTGAGAGTATCGGCCAGTTGGCCGGTGGTGTGGCGCACGACTTCAATAACTTGCTCACGGCGATCATTGGCAATGCGGAGATGGCCCGCGATGCACTCGAACCGGCGCACCTGGCGCGCCCCGATCTCGATGCCGCACTCGAAGCGGCGGATCGTTCGGCCGCGTTGACGCGCCAGTTGCTCGCCTTCGCCCGGAGCACGGAGTTGACCCCACGCGTAGTGCGCGTGGACCACATGCTTGGCACGGTCACCACACTCCTGAAGCGGCTCATCGGTGAACACATCTCGCTGACGGTGGAGATCGACCCCGACTTGCGGCTCGCTCGGCTGGATACAACGTCCGTTGAACAGGCGATTATCAATCTGGCCGTCAACGCGCGCGATGCGATGCCGAACGGTGGCCAATTGGTGATCACCGCTCGCAATGTGCTGGTCAGAAGCGGTGACATCGATCACGCGCACGGTGTGCCCGTTGGTGGCTGGATCATGATTGCCGTGCGCGACACTGGCGCCGGCATGAGCGACGAGGTGCTTGGCCGCGCATTCGAACCGTTCTTCACGACCAAGCCGGTGGGGAAGGGCACTGGCCTCGGGCTGGCGATGGTGTACGGCACGGTCGCTCAGCACGATGGGCACCTCTGGGTGGAGAGCGCGCCGGGACACGGCACGTCGGTTCGGTTGTTCCTGCCCCCCGCGCCGGAGGGCAGCACGGTTGAAGCCACGTCCTCGACCAGCGTTGCACTCACACCGTCACTCGGTCGTGTCGTGCTACTGGTTGAGGACGAGTCGGCGGTTCGTGTCGTGGTCTCGCGCATTCTCTCCGAGCGCGGTTTCGCGGTCATCACGGCGGTCGATGGCGAGGACGCGCTCGCGCAATGCGACGATGCGCTACTCACACGACTCTCGGTCGTGGTATCCGACGTCGTGATGCCGCGACTCGGCGGACCTGAACTCGTGACGGCGCTGCGCGCGCGGCGCGGTGATCTGCCCGTACTGTTCGTGTCGGGCTATCGCGAGAGTGATGCGCTCGATGCCGTGCTCGCGATGCCGAACACCGGCTTCCTGGAAAAACCGTTCACGCCCAAGGTGCTGCTGCACGCGGTGCACGAGCAACTGGAGATCGCGGCACGCGCAAGCGGCAACCGCACATCCGGCTGATCCTGTGATCGAATGTGCGGTGCCGTTGCGCCTATCGGACTTTGCTGCCCGCCGGGCCGATCGTCCGGTCAAAGAGTTCGAGAATCCGGCGATACTCATCGGTCCACGAATCCGGACGCACGAAGCCGTGGTCTTCAACGGGATAGATCGCCATGTCCCACCCGGTTTTGCCGAGTTCGATCAATCGCTGCGCGAGGCGCACGACATCCTGAAAATGCACGTTGGTATCCACCATGCCGTGTGCAATGAGCAGCGGATCTTCGAGTCCTTCGGCGAAGTAGATTGGCGACGAGCGCCGGTACGATGTCGTGTCGTTCTGCGGCAGGTTGAGAATGCGCCCGGTGTAGCCATGGTTATAGTGCGACCAATCGGTGACGGAGCGCAGCGCTGCACCCGCGCCAAAGTCTTTCGGCGCATTGAACAACGCCATCAGCGTGATGAACCCACCGTAGCTACCGCCATAAATGCCGATGCGTTCCGCATCGATGCCGTGTTCACGCTGCAACCACCGTGAACCATCGACATGGTCCTGCAAATCCCGCCCGCCCATGTGCCGATAGATGGCCGTCCGCCAATCGCGACCGTAGCCGGCTGACGCTCGGTAGTCGATGTCAAGCACGACGTAGCCTTTGCTCACAAGCAAATGATGGAACATGTATTCGCGCGAATACGTGGACCAATATTCATGGACGTTGTGCAGGTAACCGGCTCCGTGCACGAAGATCACGGCGGCGCCATTGCGCTGTCTGCCAACCTGTTCCGGGGTATATATGCGTGCCGGCACAGCCTCGCCATCGCTGGCTGGAATGCGGACGATCGCAGGAACAATCCACGTCGCCGCACGGAAGGCGGCACTGGTGGACGTGGTCAGTTGCGTACGACCGGTGCCGTTGAACGACTGCACGAACAGCTCCGGCGGCGTGTTGGAGGTGGAGTACACGTTGGCCGCGCGCTTGCCATCAGGGCTGACCACCACTGCGTGTCCGCCGGCATCACGCGTGAGCTTCTCGCGCGCGCCGCCATTGACCGGCATGCGCCAGAACTCGCGCACAAATGGGGACGTCTCGCTCGTGTGCAACCAGAACCACGCGCGATCCGGCGAGAGCTCAGCCTGCAGCACCTCCCATGAACCGCTGGTGAGCGCCGTACGCGCGCTGCCATCGGGTAGCGCAGCGTAGATGTGTGCGTAGCCGCTCGCTTCACTCACGAACCACGCGCGTCCGTCGGGTAACCACCCCGCACACGTGAAGCACGGGCCATTCACCCAGGCGCTGTCGCGCAGCGCATCGGTCACCTGCGCTGCGCCCGATTCAGCAGGAACTGAGATCATGTACCGTGACTTGAAGTCGCTCGTGGTCGCAAACACCAGCGCCATGCTGCCGTCCGCACGCCACTCCACCACCTGCGCCGAGGCCGCACGGGTTGTGCTGTCGGCGTCGATCAGCGCGAGCGACGACAGTGTTCCACTCGCCAGATCAAGACGCCACGCACGCATGCTGCTCTGCGCTTCGCCCACTTTGCTGCGTGCGGGAATGTCTTCGGTGAAGCCGCTCGCCGTCACGTAGTTCGGCACGATCGTTGCGCGTGCACCGGTGCCACTGGCCATGGTGAGTACGATGGCCGATTGCATCGCCGGCGAAACACTCACCGACACGATGCGCTCTCCGGCGGGTGCGTAGAGCGGTTGCAGCCGCCGGGCCGCCGCCGCGTCGCGCGACGCACGCGACACCGAATCGCTCCGCGCCCCATCGCGAACGACTTGCAGAAGATCCTGCTGGTCTTGCAGCAGCGCGCCCCGCATGCCTGTGGCCGGTGCGGAGTCGCGCGGTGCGGCGCCCGTACGCACGTCGGTGAGCTGACGTACGGCACCGCTGCTCAACTCCAACGCGTAGGCGTTGCTCTCGCGCATGAACAGCAGCTGACGTTCATCGCTTGAGAAGCGCGGGTCCGATTCGTTGGCCACGGTCTCCGTGAGTCGCCGCGCGCTGCCGCGTCGCGTGTCGATCAGCCACAGGTCGCCGTTCGCGGAGACCGCACGGGTGCGGCGGTCGCGCGTGAGCGGCCCGCTCGCGGTGTATGGCGCGATCGAGTCGGCGTGCGCCTCGCTCACCAACTCAGGCTGCGATCCGCCGACGGGTCGCACGCGGTATGTCGACATCGGTGCATCCCAAGCCGACTCGGCGGCCGCCCAACGGAAATACAGCCACTGACCGTCAGCCGTCCAGCGCACCTGCGCCGGTTCGCGGCCGTAGTGCTCGGGGCCCCGCATGATGTTCGCGATCGACAGGTCGAACGCGGACGCCGTTGACTGCGCGGCGAGACTCAGCGGCGTAACAACGAGGCACAGCCACAGGGCCGAGCGAAGGGTAGAATGCGCAAAAGACATGGGCCGTCGGGTCGAGGCGACTTCGGGCCGGTCGCTCCGGCGGAGTGCAACACGCCCGCGAAACGTCCGACAGGAACGCTGAAGCTAGCCTCCGAACGGCGACGGGGCGAGCGGTGCGGCGAGCGACGAGGCCAGCGGCTCGTCCAGCGATGCAGCGAGCGACGCGGGCCGCTGTTGTAACAGTATCGGCGATTCGTGTGACGCTTACGTGACCCGTCGCACAGGCCCGCGTCTGGTGATCGTACGGGTCCGTCACTCTGTGGCGGAGCGTGCGTACTTCCCCACCGCACCACTCCTCGGCCGTGTCCCATACGAAAACTACTGCACGACCGTTGGTCATTCTGGCAACGCTCGCCGCAATCGCGGTCGGATTGGCGGTCTGTGCCACCGCCGCCACGGTGATCGTGGCGGCGGATGTCACGCGCGAGCGCGAGCGCGCCGCCGCGTTGCGAGATGCGTCGATCCCGCAAACAATCGGTGACGCGCGCGCGCAGCTTGAGGGGCTGCAGTCGATGGGAGAGCTTGTGGATTCGCTGGTGGCATCGCTGGCGCCGTTTCCCATGGCCGATTCCGTGAACACCGCGCTGATGGTGCATCTGTGGTCTGGACAGCGTAGTTCGCATCCCGTGTGGGAACGACTGCCGAATGGCATGCTGCCAGCCGATACGCCGGTGATGCACAGCGCACAACTCAACACGCTCGCATCGGATACAAGTCTCGATCGCGAGTTCCTCAGTCGTGCGGCCAGCGATACGCTCTCACCGTGGCTCGCCATTTGGCGGCAGCATGCCCGCAGTGCGCCGCTTCCGCCCATGTGGGGCTACCGACACAACCTGCCGGGCGTCTCCAGCTCGTTCGATCTTCCGGCGCGCCACGTTGCGGGCATTCGCACGCTGCTCATGCTCAACGAACTGGCTGGTCGCCTGGCGCTGCGGGCGGGTGATGCGGCATCGGCCCGCGAGCGCGGACTCGAAAATATGGCCGCCAGTCGTCACTACCTCGACTCCCCGTTCATGCTCGATTTCGCCGTAGGAAAAATGATGGTGCTGCGCGGCTCGAGGCTGGTCGCCGAAGCTGCAGAACGTAGCGGAGACATTGACGTCGTTGTGCGGGCGCGCACCCTCGAACGTTTGGCCACACCCGGTCTCGTTGCATTCAGTGTGTTGTCACGCGAGGCCGACCGCGATGCCGCCGACCCGAACTCGCCGATGGCCATGGAGCTCTTCGACGATGAAAAACTCCCGTTCGCCGTGCGCGTGGAAGTGCTGTACGCTGTGGTGCGCGGCGCCTGCAATCGAACGAAAGAAGTCATCTTCGGCTTTGCGCCGGAGCGCGAGCAACAACTGGCCGCGTTGGCCGCACAGCATAG
>JBBRDP010000082.1:0-14238 GCA_038203795.1 Gemmatimonadales bacterium | reverse complement strand
CCGATCATCGCGATGCGCACGGGTCAGTCTCCGATGTTGTAGTAGGAGCGATACCACTGGACAAACGCCTGCACGCCATCGGCAATCGCCGTCTTCGGCGCGAAACCAACATCCTGCACCAGCGCTTCGACATCGGCGTAGGTGGCCGGTACATCGCCAGGCTGCATGGGGAGCAGGTTCTTCTCCGCCGTGCGGCCGAGTGCCCGCTCGAGCGTGGCGATGAGCTCCATCAACTCCACAGGATTGTTGTTGCCGATGTTGTAGAGCCGATACGGCGCACGACTGGTGGCCGGATCCGGTGCATTCGAATCCCACCCGGCATTCGGCTGTGCCGTGTGATCCGATGTGCGAATCACGCCTTCCACGATGTCATCGATGTAGGTGAAATCACGCTGCATCTTCCCGTGATTGAACACGTCGATCGGCTGGCCTTCGAGAATGGCTTTGGTAAACAGAAACAGCGCCATATCCGGACGACCCCACGGGCCGTATACGGTGAAGAAGCGCAGCCCTGTGGTTGGCAATCCGTACAAGTGGCTGTACGTATGCGCCATCAGCTCGTTGGCCTTTTTGGTGGCGGCGTAGAGCGAGACCGGATGGTCGACGTTCTGATGCACGGAGAACGGCATGGCCGTATTCGCGCCGTACACGCTTGACGATGACGCGTACGTGAGATGCTGCACGCCATGGTGACGGCAGCCCTCGAGAATGTGCAGGAAGCCCACCACGTTGCTGTCGATGTAGGCGTGCGGATGCGTGAGCGAGTAGCGCACGCCCGCTTGCGCGGCGAGGTTGATCACGCGCTCAAACTTGCCGTGGGCGAACACGCGCTCCACGCCGGCACGATCTTCAAGCTTCACGCGCTCCAGACGGAAACCCGGAAACTTTGCCAGTATCGCAAGCCGCGCTTCTTTCAGCGAGACGTCGTAATAGTCGTTGATGCTGTCGAGCCCAACCACTTCGTCGCCGCGCTCGAGCAGACGCTTGCTGGTATGAAAACCGATGAAACCGGCCGCGCCGGTCACCAGATGTGTTGCCATGTCGGTCCTCAGCAGGGGAATACGGCCGCATCAGGCCGCCTGTGCAGACGAATCTAGTGCGTGGTGCGTCACCCTCGCGGCGTGCTTCGTCACGAGTCGTCCAGAGGCGCAGGCAAGGTGCTCTTCACGCGCATCGAGAGGCCTCGCGGTACGCGCTGCAGCAGTATCACGGCCGCCAGAATTCCACTGCCGCCGATGATCGTACCGATGCCAAGCGGCTGCGACAGCAGCGCGAGTCCGAGCAGTGCCGTCCAGACAGGCTCAATCGTGCTCATGATGGCCGATCGAACGGGGCCGAGGCCGGCCAGACCGGTGAGAAATCCAAGAAACGCCAGCGCGGTCAACACGCCCATCGAAACACCCAGCAACACCACACGCGCCGAAGGTACCTCGAACAATACCCCCGCAATGGCGCTCCATGCGACAAACCACAGAGTGCCACCCAGCGCGACGGCATGCGCCACTCCGAGCGGTGTGAGTCCGCGCTGTCGCACACTCATCGTGGGGATGTACACGGCGTAGACGAGCGCTGCAGTCAGCGCGAGCGCAATACCAACAGGTGCGAGGGCGGTGCCGCCGGGCGTGCCAACCATGCCTGCCACGCCGGCCAGCGCCAGCACCAACGCCAGCACGCGCGTGCGTGACACCACCTCGATTCCACGTATGGCACTCAACAGCGTGACCCAGGCTGGGTACGTGTAGAACAGAAATCCAACCGTGGCGGCCGGGAGCCAGCGCAACGCGGACAAGCTGAGCGCCGCCACGAGAAATTGCGCACCGCCGCCGAGCAGTGTGATGTCGGGTCGGCGCCATGGAGCGGACGTCGCGCGCACGGCCGCATCGCGTCGCCGAGCCCTCGCCGCGACTATGCCGAGCAACAACGCGGACGTTCCGTAGCGCCACAACTGCACCGATGGCAGTGACGCACCGTCGTTGGTGGCGAGTACCGTGAGTGGTGGCACCGAGCCGAAGCAGCAGGCGCTGAGGACAATCCAGAGTGTCGACCGCCACGCGCCGGACGATGCGGGCGTCGGCGGATGCGCGGCGGCATCTGCCGGGATGGCTGTGCTCAGCGGAGCACGCTGCCGAGAAACACCGAGGCGGCGACAAAGTAAATGATGATGCCGCTCACATCGACGAGCGTGGCCACAAACGGCGCCGATGCACTTGCGGGGTCGGCACCGAGTCGACGCAGCACAAACGGCAGCATCGACCCGACGAGTGACCCGAACGTCACGACGCCCACGAGCGCGACGGACACCGTGAGCGCGATCGGAACGGCGAGTCCGTCGTAGTCATGTCCCAGCGCGAGATCGCCGATGCGCCACGTGCCGTTGGCCATTGCCTGCCACACCAGAATCCGCACGAAGCCCATCGCACCGAGCAGCAGCCCAAGCGAGAATCCAGTGGGCAGCTCCCGACGCGCCACACGCCACCAATCCTTGAGCGTGACTTCGCCGAGCGCCATCGCACGAATGATGAGCGAGGTGGCCTGCGATCCGCTGTTGCCACCGGAGGCAATGATGAGCGGAATGAAGGTGGAGAGAATGAGCAGTTGGTCGAGCGCGCCCTGATAGTGATGAATCGCCGAGGCGGTGAACAGCTCACCGACAAACAGTACCGCGAGCCAACCGCCGCGCTTTTTCAGCATATCAACGAGTCCGATCGTCATGTACGGCTCATCGAGTGCTTCCATACCGCCAACTTTTTGTGCGTCTTCGGTCTGTTCTTCCTGAATGACGTCGATCACGTCGTCGACGGTGACCACCCCGAGCACGCGCCGCTGATCGTCAACGACTGGCAGCGCCACCAAGTCGTAGTTGGACGTAATATTCGAGACCTCTTCCTGCAGCATGTGCGGACCCACGCTCACCACTTCGCTCCACGCCAGGTCGGTGAGCCGCGCGCCTTCCGGTGCGGCGAGCAGCTCGCGCAACGACAAGACGCCGCGCAAGCGGCCGTCCTGATCGGTGGTGTACACCGTGTACATCGCTTCTTTTCGGCCGGCCCGTGCCATCGCGCGCACGGACTGCAACGCCTCTTCCACGGTGAGCGCTTCAGCCACCGACACAAACTCGGTGGTCATGAGCCCACCGGCCGTGTGCGGGTCGTAGGCCAGCAAGCGTTCTGTTTCGGCCGCCGCCGCCGGTGTGAGTTCGGAGAGAATCTCTTCGGCGGTCGCTTCGTCGAGCTCTTCGAGGACGTCGGCGCGCTCGTCGGGCGTCATCTGCTCAACGAGGGTCGCAGCATCGCGCGCGGACAACGTCTCCAGCACCTCGGTGCGCAGTTCGTCGTCGAGGTATTCGAGCACGTCGGCGGCGCGCTCTTTGGGCAGCGCCGCCAGCAGTGCCGCGACGCGATCCACCGGCATCAACTCTGCGATGTCGGCGAGGTCAGCCGGATGCAGCTCCTCCGTTTGCGGACCGATGCTCGCCGGTGCCTCCTCGAGCAACTCGAGCAGGTCCGGCAGCAGCAGGGCCGCCAGCGGGCGATCTGGATTCGTCGGGGGTGGCGTCATTGGGAACCCCTCCCCCGCGGCCGGCAGGGCAAACCGTGGTCCGGATGGACCAATGGTCTGCCCGACAGCTGCCGCGCGGCGAGCGTCGAGGAGAAGAGTGCGTGAAGGAATCGAGCAGGCCGGCCGGTTCGGGCGCGCCGGCCGCTGGCGGGGGCAAGTTACTCCGTGGCCAGCACAGGGTGAAGCGGCGTGAGAGTCGCGTTGCCCGATATCCCGATCGCCAACGCATTATCTATTCAAGCATATGCTACGAACCGCCTTTTTAGGACTCGGTGCCATCGGAACTCCCATGGCACGTCATCTCGCCAGCGGCCCGTTCGATCTGGTCGTCTGGAACCGCACTGGTGTGCGCGCGGAGGCCTTCGTGAGCGCGTCCGGCGCGCGCCTCGCCGCTACGCCTGCGGCGGCGGCCGCCGGTCGCGATGTGGTGATTACGTGTCTCCCCACGTCGCGGGAAGTCGCCGCGCTCCTCGATGGCCCCGACGGTTTGCTCGCGGCGCTCGCACCGGGGAGTACGCTGCTCGATTGCACGTCCGGTGATCCGGCGACGTCACGCGAAATCGCGGCTCGGCTCGCGGAGCGCGATGTGCACTTCGTTGATGCGCCGGTGTCCGGTGGCGTGAGCGGCGCCGAAGCCGGCACCCTCACGGTGATGTGTGGTGGCGATGCCGACGCGATCGCTCGCGTTCGTCCGTTGCTCGATGCGTTCGGCAAGCGGATCGTGCACGCCGGACCGGTCGGCGCAGGGCACGCCCTCAAGGCCGTCAACAACGCGCTGCTGGCCATGAACCTCTGGGGCGCGGCCGAAGGGCTCGCGGCGCTGGCCAGCGCCGGCGTGCGTCCTGATCTTGCACTCGACGTCATCAACGCCTCAAGCGGACGCAGCAATGCAACGGAAAATCTCTTCCCCGAGCGTGTGCTGACGGGGGCCTTCCCGCGTACGTTTCGGCTAGCGCTGCTCGACAAGGATGTGGGCATCGCAGCGGATCTCGCGCGCGCGCAGCGTGTGCCATCACCGCTGTTGCAACTCACGGCCGAACTGTGGCGGCTTGCACACATCGAACTCGGCGAAGACGCCGATCATGTCGAAGTCGTGCGCGTCGTTGAACGGCTGGCCGGAGTGGCGCTGCGCAATGGTGCGCTGCCTGCCGAATCACGTTCCTCCTGACTGTTCATGTCCACCCACACCATCGCTGATACGCACACCATCCGGTCGCACTTTCCCGCGCTCGAGCGCCGACAGGGCGATCAGGTCGTGGCCTACTTTGACGGACCGGGCGGCACGCAGGTGCCACGCAGCGTGGTGCAGTCGATGACGGACTATCTCTTTCATCACAACGCGAACACGCACTGGCTCTATCCCACGAGCGAAGAGACCGACGCACTGATCGCGGCCTCACGCACCACGCTGGCCGAATTCCTCGGTGCGCACGCCGACGAAATCGCGTTTGGTGCAAACATGACGACGCTCATGTTCCACGTGGCGCGCGCGATCGGGCGTACGCTGCAACCCGGTGATGAGATCATCGTCACGGAGCTTGATCATCACGCCAACATCGCGCCGTGGCAGGCTCTCGCGCAGGAGCGCGGGGCGGTGCTCAAATGGGTTCCGCTCGATCTGCACACCTCGCACCTTGATTTCGACGCATTTGTGCGGGCGCTCTCGCCGCGCACGCGTGTCGTGGCGATTGGTGCGGCCTCCAATGCGCTGGGTACCATCACCGACGTGCGATCGCTCATCGCCATGGCGAAGCAAACCGGTGCCATCACGGTCGTGGATGCCGTGCACTACGCGCCGCATCATCTTGTGAACGTGCGCGCCATCGACTGCGACTTTCTCGCCTGTTCCGCCTACAAGTTCTATGGGCCGCATATCGGCGTGTTGTACGGCAAGGCTACAGCGATCGCGGCGCTCGACGTGCCCAAGCTCGAACCGTCACCCAACGAGGGATCGGAGCGGCTCGAAACGGGCACCCAGAATCACGAGGGCATCGTTGGCGCAGCCGCAGCGGTGGACTTCATCGCATCGCTGGCGCCGGCGGCGCTCGGCTCGCGTCGCGAACGTGTTGCGGCCACCTTCGATGCGTTGCATCACCGTGGTGAGCAGTTGGTCGCGCAGCTGTGGGAGGGGATCGGTCGCATGCCGTGGGTTACGCCCGTGGGGCCGTTGCCCGGCAGTTCGCGCACGGCCACCGTGAGCATGCAAGTGCGCGGTGGTTCCGAGGCCGCCGCACGCGCGCTGGCGGCGCGTGGTCTCTTCGCATCGAATGGCGACTTCTACGCCAGCACGGTGGCTCGACGATTGGGCGTTGAAGAAGAAGGCCTGCTGCGCATCGGGTGTATGGCGTACACCACCGAGCGCGAAATCGAGCGTTTGCTCGCGGCGCTGCATGATCTCCGCTAGTGCTTGAGACCACCGATCTGCACGCGTTGATCCGCGACGAACTGCCGGCCATCAGGGCGCAATGTGGCACGTCAACCGATGTGCGCTGCGAACTGGCCCTCGTTGGTGGTGATGTGGCGGTGCCCGCGCACTCGCTACGCAGCGCGATTTCGGCGCTTGCGGCGAATGCCCTGGCCGCGATGCCGCGGGGTGGTACGCTGACGATTCGCACGGAACACGTGGAAGCGGCTGGTGCCGAGCTCGGACCCGTACCGCCGCTTGCGTCCGGCCGCTACATGCGCGTGACCGTTCAGGATACCGGCGGTGGCATGGATGAAAGGGCGCGCGTCGACGCGATTGATGCCCAGCCCGGTGAAACACGCGGGCTCGCCGGCGTCTTGTCATTGGTGCGTCACGTCCGCGGGGCGCTCTGGCTCGACAGTGCGGTCTCTTACGGCACACGCGCATTTTTATATCTGCCCGTCGATGCCGAAGCCGCCACCCGACGACGGGCCACGGTCTTGCTGGTCGAAGACGAAACCGCTGTGCGGTCCGTCGTGCGCCGCATGCTGCTCGGCCAGGGGTTTGCCGTGCGGGAAGCGCGCGATGGTGGAGCCGCACTCCGCCTGTGGCACGCCGAGCGCGCGCACATCCGGGCGGTCGTGACTGATGTGGTGATGCCCGTGATGGGGGGGCGCGATCTCGCTCGCGAATTGCGACTGCTCGATCACGATTTGCCGGTGCTCTTCATGTCGGCGTACGCTGGCGATGAGCCCGGTCTGCTCGACGGTGTCGATGAACCACGTCGCCTCCTGGGCAAGCCGTTCACGAGCGAAGGCTTGCTCGACGCGCTGCGCGACCTGCTCGCCGAGTCCGTGTGAGCGCACGAGCCGTCGCCGTATCAACCCTGGCGTGTATGGTTGCGCTCAGCGCGTGCGCTGATCGCGCGGAGATTCCCGCCGTGCCGCCTGTCGCCGAATTCCTGGTGGCCGCCGGTGACTCCACCTATTGGGTACGCAGCAGTCCTGAGGGATTGCGTGTGCGCAGTGCGCCGCTGCTACTGACGCGCACGGGCAACGATTTTTTTGAGCTGCGCATCGTCGAGGACATCCGCGATTATCTGGACGCCGAGTTTGTGCGTGAGCGGTTATACGGACACGTACTCGGCGGTACGGATTCCGTGCTGCTGTATGCGGACGAATCGGTGGCCGATGCCATGCGCTTCTGGTTGTCCGAACGACCGGGAGAAGAACCCATCAACGCCGACGAGGACGATGCACCGGCGCCCGCGTCGTCCGCCGCAGATTTTCTTGAAGTCATTGACGTTCATGGCCGTTGGGTCAGCTGGGCGCACGCGCTCGATATCGATCTCGAGAATGCGCCGGGTCACACGCATCAGCGCCGGCGTGGGGTGTCGGACCTCCGGAGCGGCGCGCGCGCGGAGCTTGATTCGCTGGTGTCCCCGCTCGAAACGAAACGTATCACCAGCGTGGGCCGCGCGTCGCTCGACACGATACTCGCCGTGGTGCGTAACGCCCGCGATGCTCGGGCCACGCGTGCGCGCGAAACGTTGCATACGTTTGTGTTCGACGCCGCGGCTTTTTCGATCACCGACGTCGAGCGGCAACCCGCCATCCTGTTCCATGTGCCGGGCACGAGTGCCGATGGCGAAGCGTTGGAGTTGCTGCTTCCGCCGATCGTGATCGCTGAAACGTCGCCGTGGTGGTCTGATGTGCGGCCCACGGTTCCCGCCTGGTCCGCAGACTCGTCGAGTATGCGCTGGACGCACAGCCAGTACCGCGTGGTCGGCAGTGTCGACTCAGCACGCTCGCTCCTGACGCTGTCGCTGTTATCGGACAGCGCGGGCGCGCGACCGTGGCCGATCGCCGTGGTGCCAATGCCCGCCTATCAGTTCATCGCACTTGAGGATGCGGCACTCGACGCAGGCACTCGCGCCGCGCTCGGCCGTGCCTTTGATCGTGCGTCCGCCGACAACAGTCTGGCCATGCGGAGCCCCGGTGCCGATGCCCTGTCGCTGCGCCGTGTGCTGCATACCACCCTTCGTTTTCATCGCCGATGAACGCCCGCCCGCCACGCCCCGTTGCCGAGAGTTCACACGTCTCGAGTGAACTCATCATGCCGCAGGATGCGAACATTCTCGGTCATGTGTTTGGCGGCGCCATCATGGCCATGGTCGACAAGGCCGCCGCCGTGGCCGCGTTCCGCCACGCACGCGCCAACTGTGTGACCGCCTCGATCGACCGGGTCGATTTCAAGGAACCCATTCACGTGGGCGAACTCGTGTCCTGTCACGCGTCGGTCAACTTTGTCGGCACGACAAGCATCGAGGTGGGTGTGCGTGTCGAAGCGGAAGATCTCATCTCCGGCATTCGGCGACACACCAACACGTGTTACCTCACGTTTGTGGCGATCGATCGGAACGGGCGCCCGGTTCCGGTGCCTCCGGTGACGCCGCAATCCCCCGATGAAGTGCGTCGATACGCCGCCGCCCAGGCTCGCCGACGTCGTCGACTCGAAGAGCGGCAGGCTGAAGCACGTACGGAGGATTAGCTCTCCGGTGACACCGCAGCGGGCGGTCCGGCGGGCTCTTCGGTGAGTGGCAGTACGATTTCCATCCCGTCTCGGGCGACCTGCGTATTCGGGAAGACGGCGCGGGCTTCGGACTCAAGCAACGCCGTTTCGCGAGAATAGCGGGCGGAGATGTGGGTGAGCAGCAGCCTCCGCACGCTCGCCGCGCTCGCCACGCGAGCCGCCTCCTCGGCCGTCGAGTGCCCTGTCTCGAGCGCGCGTTCCGCCTCATCGTTGGCAAAGGTGGCTTCGTGCACGAGCACATCAGCGCCCCAGGCGGCCGCCACCACAGCTTCGCAGGGTCGGGAGTCGCCGGTGAGGACGATCTTGCGCCCACGCCTCGCGTCGCCAACCAGCATCTCGGGTGAGATGTGGCGTCCATCCGACAGGGTCACGGTTTCGCCCTTGTGAAGCCTGCCCCACAGTGGACCCTCCGGCACGCCCAGCGAGCGGGCCAATTCCGGGTTGAATCTGCCCAGTCTGTCGTGTTCAGCCACGGCATAGCCCAGCGACCGGGACCCCCGATGATCGACGGGGAACGTGACGATGTCGTAGTCCAATCTTGTGAGTGTCGAACCGGCCTCTATCTCGGTCACAGTGACCGGATAGGTGAGGTGCTCTCCCCCCAATGTGATGCATTGCCGCAACGTCTTTCCCGCGCCACGGGGGCCCCACAGACGTAACGCATCGGTCCGCCCCTGTAACGCCATGGTGCGCAAGAGACCGGTTAATCCGAGGATGTGGTCGGCATGCGTGTGCGTAAAGAAGAGATCGTCGAGACCGAAGGAAACGCCATAGCGCATCATTTGGCGTTGCGTACCTTCGCCACAGTCGAACAGGAGCGTTTCACCCTCGCGAATTATCGCGATGGCGCTGACCCCTCGCTCGATGGTGGGACGGGCAGCGGAGGTGCCCAGAAAGCGTACAGAAAACGGCATGCGGGAATATATCGCGGCGCGGCCCGACCCTTGCATGATATGCCAACAGTGAAACGGAGGTCAGAATGGCGGGCTCGTGCATTCGCAACCTCCTCTAACGGCGTCGTCATTCCGGACGACATCACTGCGGGGCAAGGGAGGCTGTATGTCCGAGAAGAGCAAGCGCGGTTTTGCGTCCATGGATCGTGAGCGCCAGCGCGAAATCGCGGCCAAGGGCGGCCGTGCGGCACACGCCAAAGGTACCGCGCACGTCTGGTCTGCATCGGAAGCGCGCGAGGCGGGGCGAAAGGGCGGCGAAGTGGTGAGTCAGGATCGCCTGCACATGTCGGCGATCGGACGTGAGGGCGGGGAATCGCGGAGCGCCTCGGTGCGGGCTGCCCGCCTGAACAGGCTCCAAGAAACGCAGGCGCACCGCGCGAATGGCCGCGCGATGTCGGCACCGCTGGAGCGCGAGGTTGAAATTTCCTTGGGACACGATGGTGCGTTCGGCTCGGATCGCGCGATCATTCCGCACCGGGTCGCGGCCGACAGCGTGGCCGACCGTCCCGCCGACCGCGCGGACGACCGCTCGCTACACCGTATCGCCCCAGCGCTCGAGCAACGCGATATGCCGTGAGGCATCAATGTTGCGCCCGCTGACGATCGCGACCATCGGCCCATCGCCGAGCGATTCGTCAGCGTGCGCGGCGTTGCGCAGCGCGGCCACCGTCACGGCGCCTGCACCCTCCACCGTGAGCCCTTCATGCCGGTGCAGCCAGGCAATCGTTTCGCCGATCTGCTCCTCTTCTATCGTCACGATCTGATCGAGACAGTGCTGTCCGATCCGCAACGCGTCGTCGTCGATCTGTCCGGCCAGGCCATCGGCAAACGTAGGCTCTGACGCAATCTCGATCACTCGGCCAGCCGATATCGATTTCGCCATCGCGGCTGTGCGCACGCTTTGTGCGCCCACGATGCGCACGTGAGGCGCGGCACTCCGCAGCACGGTTCCAACGCCACCGAGCAATCCACCGCCACCTACGCACACCAGGACCGTGCGCACACTCGGCAACTCGGCGAGCAACTCCAACGCGACGGTGCCCTGTCCGGCGAGCAGGTCTTCGCCGAGACACGGGTTGATGAACGTGACGCCTTCACGCGCCGCGTGCGCTTTCGCCAACACCATCGCGTGATCGTAGTCGGTGGCATCGTCGTTGACGGTGGCACCAAGTGCGCAAATGCCGTCCTTTTTAACCTGCGGTGCGTCGTGCGGTACGTAGAGCATCGCTGGCGCGCCGAAGTGATGCGCCGCCCACGCCACACCGAGCCCATGATTGCCCGCGCTCGAGGCCACGACACCGCGGCTGCGCTTGTGAGGCGTCATGCGGTTGAGTACCGTGTACGCACCACGCACCTTGAACGATCCCGTACGTTGTTCTACTTCGAGCTTGAGCCACACCGCGCGCCCCACGAGCGCACTCAGCGCGACGCTGTGCCGCAGTGGCGTTGGCGAAAAAACGAGCGCGAGCGCGGTGGCCGCTTGCTCTACCGACGCAAGCGTCGGGAGCACTCCGGGAAGTATTGAGGCAGACATGCTGGAAACATATCGCGTCGCGCCATGCGCAATACAATGCGATACGCCACACGACATACCAGCTATCGCAGCGTTTCCACGCCCCACTTTCGCACATAGCGGCCCACGTCGAACTTCCTGCCCGCGCGCGACGTCAGCATCGGGCGAAGTCCACCCCAGATCGGCTTGTTCCCCCACGACCGGTCCCACAGACCGAGGCACCACATGATGCCGCCCACGCTGTTCGGATCGCGTCCGTCCAGCGCGTAGCGATCATTGAGGTGAAACATCCAGGCCCGGGCGTCCTCATACGTGGGCGCCCATCGCACAATTTGTTTGCCCCACAGCATGCGCGCATAGTTGTGAATGATGCCCGACTGCAACAGCTGACGCTGCGCCGCATTCCACAACGGATCATGTGTGTCCGCCGCATCGAGTTGTTCGAGCGTATATGTCTCGGGGCGCTCATCGGGCGCGTGCGCCTGCATCGTGCGCTGAATCCAATCTGGCAGCGATGCGAGTTGATCGTAGTGCGGCGTGTGCAGGCACCAATTGTACGACAGCTCGCGCCACGTGATGACCTGATCAACGAATGCCTGCACATCGTCTGCCGGCGCATCACTCGCCAACGCGGCGCGCACCACCGCTGCAGCGGCAATGTGTCCATAGTGCAAATCCGGCGACAGGTGACTTGTGAAGTCATCGGCCGCTTCATTGCGCCGTTCGTTGTAGTACGGAAGGCGCGTTGTCACGAACGACTGCAATCGTTCAGCGGCCGCCACGGCACCAGGAGCAAAGGCGTACACCGGGCGCACGCTATGGTCGATTTCACACGAGGCGATCTCGCGGGCTATTGCATCATCGCTGAGGTCACGCAGCGGGAGGAGATCGACGGTACACGTCTCGCGCAGCAACGTACTGATCGCGGCCGTCATGGGCACACGCGGTGGACGTTCTTCGACAGTTTCAAGCGAAAAATCACGTAACTTGGCGAGTTTCGGGCGAATCGTGCGCGCCGCCCACTCCGCTTTTGTGAGCACGCCCGATGGCACAACACAGGTGCTCTCCACCGCCAGCACGCGACACGCCACGCGTTCAGCGAAGCGCCACGTGCGCGCATCCACGCCTGCTGTGGGAAACCGATCGGTGATGACCACGTACGCGCGTTCGGCCAGTCGGTCGACCACGCGTCGGTCGTCGTCGCGCCGTCTACGCAGCACGAACTGATAGTGCAGTCCGGCCGCTTCGGCGCGCGCTGAGGTTTCGCGCGCTGCGTGCAGGATGTGGTAGGTGTGCCGATCGCTGGCGTGGGGATAGGTTGGATCGAGTCCCTGATGAATCACCAGTGGCTTGCCCACTTTATCGGCGGCGCGTATGGCCGCGCGCAGCGCCCAGTTCTCGTGGAGTCGCTGCGTGCTCTGCATCCAGTACAGCACGTACGCGCCCTCCGGCCGAGCGCGTTTGCCGTTGACGTCCGTTGTGCGCGAGACGAGCTGGTCGCGCACAAAGTCCGAATCGAGAGCATGCTGAAAGGAAGTCATGGTGGCTGAGCAACGATGCGTGGACGGGCGCGGTTCCGGCAGGGTGGGCGTTCGGCGAAATGGTTGGGCCCGTCGTGTGACGGATGCGAGCCCGTGTCGTCTTTGCCTTGACAGAAAGAAGGCGGAGACTAGTTTGCTCATATCCGAGCGAGCCGCGCCAACGGTGCGAGTTTTGCGTAGGAGGGCGTTCGGCGCCGGTAAGCGCTTTTGGCGCTGCACCAACCGGGGCTGTAGCTCAGCTGGGAGAGCGCTGCATTCGCATTGCAGAGGTCAGGGGTTCGAGCCCCCTCAGCTCCATCAGTCGATTTGTATTTAGACAACTGATGCATGGAACCCGTGGCGATCGCCCGGGTATAAGGTAAAAATATGTAGGGCAGCCCGCCATCGTTCGGTAGGACGTAGAGTTCCAATGGCGATGTGTGAGGCAACCCTGCGCGACCCTTGACGAAGGGATCGCCAAGGTGTGATCCGACGGGATCCACCGCGTCCGCCGCAGCCTTACCGCTGCGGCGATTTCGTTTCCGGGCGTCTTGTACGACACGCACCGACGATCGCGCCACCGCACACTATCGGGCCGGTGCCTGGCTGAGATCCTGCCGCATCGCGCGCATGGCCTGCGACAGGAATCGCGCCTCTTCCAGCTCCACCCGACCGGAAAAGTCATCCATCGCGGTAAAGCCGAGGTTGCCCAGCCAGCGCATCATCGCGCTCTCGTGCACGGCGATATCGGTACGGCGATGCATCACCGTCTGCCCATTGGGAAGACGCCGGGCGGACAGGCGCATGGTGACACCGTCGCCTGTGAATGGTCGGTCAAGCGGAGCGCGTACCAGGCGACCGGCGATCGGTGGCAAGTCCCAGTCGGGTGGATTGTTGAATCGCACATCCCAGCCCACTTCGCTCGCGGTGTTGATGAAGACGAACCGCGCGCGCAGATCACGCACCCCCACCGTGAAGAGACCGAACTTCACCGATGCGTCAACGTCCAGCGACATGGTGTCGGGCATCGCTCGTGCCGGGCCGTCGAGCGGCTGCAACTTGCCTTGGCGTGAGCGAAACCGCAGCGTGATCAGATCGTTGCGGCCCTCCGCGACAAACCACGTGTCGTTGGCGTGCACACCTACACTCGCGCGGTCGCGAAGCGCGTAGCGATATCGTGATGGCGACACATACTTGCGCACAAACCGCGCGAAGTCGGGAAACTCACGCTCGACGCGGGCTGGAGACAGTTGAATGCCCAGACTCACAATCGTTGAGCCATCGGCCATCGGTACGGTATGCACCGAGTCGAGCGAGGCCAGGCGGCCGATCGCACGGCTGGTGCGAGGCATGGTGCGGCGGTAGTCGGCGCGAATCTCTGCCGCCGGTCGTTCGCCTGAGCGGAGCAACGCCGTGAAGACGTCACCAACCGCCGTGGGCGTGATGCTGCCGATCGCCTGATCCACCTCGGTACGCCAGAGGCGGTCGCCATCCGCCAGTGTGTCGAGCGCGATGACATGGCGCGACTCTCCCAGCGTCGAGGGCATGGCGACTGACGACTGGGCGGAAAACACATACCGCCCGTCAACATGTTGACCACGTGCCGCCAGTTCTCGCGTCGCGCCCACTCGGCGTGTCCAAATGGTGTCGCGTTCCACTTTGCTGGGTGCCAGCGCGTATCGGGCGATACGCATGCGC
>JBBRDP010000081.1:0-14295 GCA_038203795.1 Gemmatimonadales bacterium | reverse complement strand
CCGACTATCCGCAGGAAGGCACGCTGCGCGGTGGACACATTCCGGGTGCACACAGCGTGCCGTGGGCCCGCGCCGCAGAACCCGATGGATCGTTCAAGAACGCCGACGCGCTGCGCGCCATTTACGAAACAGAAATCGGATTGCAGCGTGATCAGGACGTGATCACCTATTGCCGCATCGGCGAACGTTCGTCGCACACCTGGTTTGTGCTATCATTCCTGCTCGGCTACACACACGTTCGCAACTACGATGGCTCGTGGACGGAATGGGGCAACGCCGTTCGCGCGCCGATTACGATTGGGGCTAATCCATGAGCGGTAAACCGCCGGCGGTAGTGAATATGCAGTGGGTAGGTGGACATGCGTTTGAAGGCGGTCGTGACGGCGGTCCTGCAATTCTGCTCGATGGCAAGGGCGTGAAGGGGCCCAGTCCGGTTGATGCGTTGCTCTTGGCGCTCGCCGGATGCACCGCCTACGACATCGTCGACATTCTCGAGAAGCGACGCACGCCAGTGCAATCGCTGGCGATTGGTGTTGTCGGTGAGCGATTCGACGGCGTGCCAGCGCGCGTCACAAAAATCGTGATGACGTACGACATCGGCGGCGAAGGCATCGAGCAGGTGCACGCAGAACGTGCGGTTGAGCTGGCCGTGCAGAAGTACTGTAGTGTCCGTGATTCGCTCGATCCGAACTTGGGCATCGAGACGGTGGTGCGCGTGAATGGTGCCGTATAGGGATACAATACCGCCCTACGCGTGTGCTCAGACCGCATGGTCTCTTACTAAAAAGCCGCCGCAGATGGCCAGGCGTTCCTCGAGCCCCAGGCCCATGCTCGCCCTCGATCGTCTGCACCCACCACGCGATCCGCTTACGGTCGCCTCCGGTGCCGTGAGTCGCGCACTGCGGCATACCGCACCCGGCGACCTATGTACCGCCGTCGTACGGGTCGCGCCCCACGTTGGCGAGCCACTCGATTGGAGTTCTTACCGCCACCACACCCGCGGCGCGCTCACGAAGCTCCGCGTCGAGCGTGAGCAGGGTTGAACTCGCATGACGCGCGGTCGCTGCGTACACGGCGTCGCCACCGCGCAGTGCACACGAGACAGCGATCTCCGCCGCTTCCGCAGCCAGCGAATGGTCGAGCGGGTAGAGCACAAGGAACGGCGACGCCAGTGTGGCATCTCCCGCCGCCATCGCGAGTGCACGATTACTCGTGCGACGCGCTATCGTCGCGCAGACCTCGATCACGAATAACCCCGGCTGGTGCATCAGCACCTGTTGCTCAACAAGCGACGCGACCAGCGCCGCACATTGTGCATGGTCCCGCTCACCCGACGAGATTGCCGACAGCCAGACCGAGGCATCGAGTGTCACACTCACCGTGAAGCGCTCACTGTTTTTGGTTCACGATTGTCGCCATTACGGCCCCTCGGCTGCGCCGTCGAGATCGCGTTTTTAGTTCACGGTACGAGTTCACAGTGCACGGTTGACGGTGCGCAATCGCGAGACCGTCCACCGTCAACCGTTCACCCACACTGTAAACTGAGAGCGCGATCCCGACGGTACACGTAGCGGGGGTAATGGGCGGAAAAACCGTCAACCGTTCACGGTTTTGGTTCACGGTTGTCGCCATTACGACCCGTCGCCTACGCCGTCGGGATCGCGCTTTTTGTTCACGGTACGAGTTGACAGTGCACGGTTGACAGTGCGCAATCGCGAGACCGTAAACCGTCAACCGTTCACCCACACTGTAAACTGAAGGCGCGATCGCGACGGTACACGTAGAGGGCGTAATGGGCGGAAAAACTGTCAACCGTTCACTGCGCTGCCCCCGCTGCGCTGCGCTCACGCCGCGCGTGTTCCGTCTCGATCGCCAGGCATGGCTCATCGCCTGTCGCGCTCCAGCTGGTCGACCAGCCCGCCCGATCCAGCCGTGGCCTTGGCAACATCGGCGCCGAGCGCCCGCCACCGGGCCAACCACTGCGCTCCCGGATTGTGCCCCTCCGACACCGCGTCAGGCGCATCAACTCCGATGGATGGCACGCGTCCCTCCACCCACGCCGTAAACAGCGCGGTGGCCACCTCGCGCACGGCTCGCCCTTCCAGCGCGCTCTTGGACTTTACTCGGCGATACAAGTCGTCTGGGAGATCGAGAGATGTCTTCATGGGAAGGTATATTACAGTATTCACACCTTACGCGCCACCCGCTCCACCACCCGCATCACATCGCCCAGTCGCGGTCGCGCGCGGCACCACACAATCCGATCGGTACCCAGCTCCGCCAGCACGTCGGCCGCATGACCAACCGCCAGTGCTTTCGCCACCACCAGCACGAGCGGTGCATCTCCCGCCGCTCGCACCTTGGCCACCTTCGACGTCAGATACTCCGGCGTCCAGAATCCCACCAACTCCACTGCGGCCTCACGACCATCGGTGTGCCGCAGCGTGAAGTCCGGCAGAAACACCGCGCCACCCAGAGACAGCGGCGAACGCTCCCGCGAGAGGTGCCAGCCGAGTTGTGTCGCCCAGGAGGATGCACGAAAGTCGCGCGCGAACTGTCGCTCCCACGCGGAGTCGAAACGTTCACGCTTGGGTTCGCCCCCAACCGGCGCCGTCCCCTCGATGGCACGGGCGCGACCGCTCAACACGAACTGACACGTTTCGCCATCGCGCACGAGCTCGGCGCGCACTCGCCATCCGGGCGCACGCGCCAGCACCGGTAGGACGCGGGCAAATCGCACGCCGTAACGAGTGGGTCGCACGAGAAACGCTGCGGCCGGCCCCGTAAGCAACAGTCGATAGCGCTTTCCCGAGCGCACCAGCTCGTGCATCAGCCCCGCGGCTTTCACCGCACGAAACACATCGCGCCAACCACCGCGCGCCAGCAACTCTACGCGCACCGCATCGCGCAACACTCCGCGCGCGAGTTCGAGGTTGTATCGCGCGAGCAGCGCTCGTCCCGTCACGTCCGGAACACTCAGCAGCACCCGCGCACCCGGTCGGTCGTCATAAAGCG
This sequence comes from Gemmatimonadales bacterium, assembly GCA_038203795.1. GTDB lineage: Bacteria > Gemmatimonadota > Gemmatimonadetes > Gemmatimonadales > Gemmatimonadaceae > JAABRT01. Next base: position 11,280 of record JBBRDP010000081.1, on the reverse strand, counting down.
TGCGCTGCAACTCGGCGGCGTCCATGCCCAGCGATTGCGCGCTCTCCACATACGGCAGCAACGAGTCGCCCGGCACCGGCGGCCAGGCACCACCGCGCACGGCGAAGGCGTGTTGCCGCGCCACAGGCAACTGCTCGGCTCCGGGTGGTGACGCGAACTCACACCACTCAAGCAGCGCACGCGAAATGCCCGCCAATCGCGACGCATCGCGCACACGACGCTCCTGACGACGTAGCGCCTCGGCCACCGTGTCGAGCGAACGCCCTTTGAGGCGTCGCACCAGGCGTAACAATCGATCGAGAAACGGAATGATGCGCCCGTTCTCGTCGGCCAGATAGGCGACGCGCAACACACTGCCGTGCACGCGGACAAACGCGTCCACCTGCGCACGGCTCAGCACCGTGTGTTCAACATGCGACGTTCGTCATGCGAAGTTTTTCATGCAAAGTTCTTCATGCAAAGTTCTTCATGCGGGCTGCGTCATGCTATAAACCAAATCCAAGTTGCCCTTCGGCCACCTTGCGCACACCGGCACCACGCTTTTGCGATGCAAAGAACTCCCACGTACCGGCGGCTACCACTTCGAAGAGCGACGCCACCTGATCGCCCTGTTTGCGCAGCAGTCGTCCGAGTCGCTGGGTATGCTGCCGCGCACCCCCGCGCGTCGAGTCGCCGAGCACGATGCCGAGTTTCGCATTTGGCACATCCCATCCTTCGTCCAGCACCTTCACCGAGGCGACTGCACGCAGTGTTCCGTCACGCATCGCGGCCAGAATCGCGTGACGCTCAGAGGCCGGCGTCGAGGCGCTGATGAGCGGAATCGCGAGCCGCCGCGAGACTTCCATTGCCACATCGGTTCCACCGCAGAACAACACCGACTGCTCATTCGGGAACATGCGCAGGATGCGCGCGGCTTCGTCGTGCTTCGCCTCGGCCATGCGTACCACGCGCTCGCGTTCACGAAACGCTTGCAGCGCACGCCGTGCTGCGGGCGTCCGGCGCGCGCTGGCCACAAAACGTTTCCACGCGACGTCCACTTCATCAGAGGCAGTGCGCCACCCGCTCTGCATCGCATACGACTCGAAGCGATCCGTTGCCGTATCGTACCGGGCGCGTTCGGCCGGCGTCAGCTCCACGTAGCGTCGTTCCAGCGCAAAGCGCGCCAGCTCAGCGTCGGTCATTTCGCCGATGAACCGTCGATACACTACCGGCCCCAGCGCATGAACCAACGTGGCGTCCTGACCGTCCGGGTACGTGGCCGTCAACCCCAGCCGATGCGGTGCCGGGGCGATGCGCAGCGCGTCAATGCGCGCGCGCGCGTCGCCGTCGGCCGTGTCTGCGAGATGATGCACTTCATCGCAGATGATGAGCGGAAATTGCGCGCCATGCCGTTCAAGCAAGGCGAACGCCGAGTGGTACGTGGTGACCGTGAGCGATCGGACTTCTTTCTCGTCACCGTAAAACGCCCCGACGTGTTCTGCGCCAAACGCATCGGCCAGCTGCGTGAACCACTGCGAGACCAGTGCGCGGGTGGGCACGATCACACAGGCGTTCAGTCCCGTCTCACGAATTGCGAGCAGCGCGACGAGCGTCTTGCCGGCGCCCGTGGGCAACACGACGGTGCCCCGCTGCCCCGCCGCCATCCAACGCCGCACGCCCTCCTGTTGCGCCTCACGGGGCGCGCGCAGATCGAGGAGCGGGGCATCGAAGCTGTGCGCGGAGTCGGCGAGTGCTTCGATGCCCTGAGTGACCGCCCACGCGCGCAACTCCGGATAGCGCGCTCCAGCCGCCACCATCGCGTTGAGCCGCACATCGTACTGCATCCACGACGGCGCGTCGGCCGGCGCGACACCGTGCAGAACGGCCAGACCGGAACGAAAAGTTATTGAGGGGCGCGAGGCGGGACACACCCAGACAAGATACATCGCGCTCACGCCCGAGTTGGTCAGTCCGGCACCTCACAGTGCGGCGAGGCAGGGCTGCGCTGACCTATCGGGTGCCCGCCCCCATCCAGTGGCGCCACAGCTGCACCGCACCGGTCGAATCGGCGCGCACGGTGGCTTCGCGCGCGCTCTCATACCGCGTGTAGATCGGAGCGGCCGCACGTCGCAGGGCGGCATCTGCTTCATCAGTCGTCGCGCCTTTGGGCACCGCGTACACAAAACTCGAAAGCACCGGCGGGCCATCACGCGTGTCTGGAAACTTGCGGAAGGTTTCAATCCGGAAAAAATCGCGCGGCACAATCTGTTTTGTGCTGTCGCCTTCAATCCCGGCGCGCACAAAGAAGTCGACCGCGCGGTCGGGATAACCGTACAGGAGTCCGTATCCGCGCCAGCGGTCGGCGCGCGGCGCGTTCTCCACCGCCGCCAACACCGTGCGCACGTCGGTCGACGGCGTCACACCAAGCGTCGCGAAAAAGTCCGGGTGTCGCGCAACCGCTCGTGCCACCGACGTACGGTGATACACCACGACCTCAGCGGCACGGCGTGTACTCCCGGTGGCACTAACACTGGTCGCCGTAAACACATGCACGAACGCCCCGATGTCGCCACACGAGAGCGCCAATGTGACGCGACGCAGTTGCTCCAATGAATCGACGGCGGCGCGATTGAGCACTGGTGCGATCTCGTAGGCGAACGACCGGCCACTTGAGAGCGGCTTGAGTCCGCCCGCGAGCGTATAGAGCGCTTCGCCATCACTCGCCTCCAGCAGCACACCGTCAGCGAGTCGCTGCAGCGCTGGGTCGAGCGCGGACACGTCGAAGCAACCTCCGTCGGCGCGAGCGTCGCCTGCCGTCGGGCGTCCGGTAGTTGCACACGCAGTGCTGATGCCCAGCGACGCGAAAAGCAGCAGCGGTCGCTGCAAACGGGACGGCGACCACCGACTCACGCAACGCCCCGGGCGAACCGGCCGTGTGCTCGACGAATGGCGCGGTTGTTCGAGAGATGCGCCGCGATCATTGCGGCTGCACCAACGACGACCACCCAAACCTCAACCGCGCTCCCGTCAGCAAGCAATGGGCGCACGCCGAGCAACATGAGCAGCCCAACGATCAACCAGCCGAGGGGCTGCAGACGGCGGTGCCGGGGCCACCCTAACCCAAGACTGAGCAGCCCCAGCACAACGGCACTCACGAGAAATGCGACCTCGACGCGTTCATCAAGTAGCGCGCCGAGCCCGATGAGCGGCAGGGCCGCCACAAAGAGCACTCCCACGAGGCAGTGCACCGCACAGAGAGTGGCCGCAGTAATTCCCAGCCCGTCCAGCAAGAGGCCGCTCTGCACAGCGGATGGGGACGGCGACGTCTCAGAAACGGCCATGAGGGGGCGACTGACTAGAGAATAATCGATAATCATATATCATTACCTAACAATATGGAGTTTTCATGGCTCGGTTGGCAATACCGACCGTTGCAGGAACGCTCCAACGAGATCAAGTTCTCAGATTCACCAACTACCCCGCGCTCGCGCTCCCCGTGATCACGTCTGTCTGGTTCCGCACCCTGCTGGCCGTCGCCCTCGTGTGCGCCGTACCACTGGTGGTGACCATCCTGCTCGCCCGAAACGAGCGCTTGGTACGGGCGATGCTGCCCAATCTGCTCTCCTTCGGCGTTGGCGTGCTCATCGCCTCGGCGGGCATGCATCTGCTCCCGGAAGCGCTCTCGAAAAGCGCACCGCTCGTGGTCTTGGCCACGACAGTGGCTGGGTTTCTACTCTTTGCCGGCATGGAGTGGCTGCTCGAGCAGCACGATCACGGGCATGTGCACGGACTGGCCATGGGCGTGCCTCATCACGAGCACGCGCCGAAGGCGGGCCGCTCACTGCTCCCGATGGCCTTCGGGGCCGACGTGCTCCACAACTTCCTCGATGGCATCCTGATTGCCGCCACCTTTATGGTGCGCCCCGAACTCGGCGTACTGACGGCCCTCGCCATCGGGCTCCACGAGCTGCCGCGGGAACTGGGCACGTTCGGACTCTTCGTCCACGGGGGGCTCACTCCCAAACGCGCCGTGCTCTTCAACGCGCTCACGGCGGTTTTCGCGATGGCCGGCGCGGGACTCACTCTGCTACTCGGAACGGCTGCGGAACAGTTGGCCGTGGCCATTCTGCCCTTCGCCGCCGGCAGCATGCTGTACATCGCCGCGACGGTCGCGCGCCTTGTGTTCCTGCCGGTTAACGGCGCGATGCCCTTCCGTCGCCTGGGTTGGCTCGCCGCCGGCAGTGGGCTGATCGCACTGCTGGTGCTGGCCTGAACACCGCGCGCAACAAACCGGCGCGTTCGCCGCGCCCCACCGCTTGACGTGAGCCCCGGAATCAGGCATTCATTCAGACTGTGCTCACCCAACGCCCTCGGGCGCGTGGGCACGTACCGTACCAGTTGATGTCGCCCCCGGGCGACTGGTCCGGATCACCCCAGGCGGTCTCTTCGGAGCCGCGATGCAATCCCGCCGGAAATGGGATCGCGAGGAACTGTCGCACATGAAAGAAGCCATTCACCCGCCGTACCACCCGGTGGTGTTCAAAGATTCGTCTACGGGCGCGATCATTCTCACGCGGTCCACGATGACCAGCGAGCAGAAAATCCGACTTGACGACGGCCACGAGTATCCGCTCGTCCTGCTCGAAATCACGTCCGATTCGCACCCGTTCTACACGGGCACGCAGCGCCTCATCGACACGCAGGGTCGCGTCGACAAGTTCAAGAAGCGTTACGGGCGCGCGTAACACAGTTGTCGTTGGCGCCGCTGATGCGTCGGACAAAAAACGGCGGCCTTCCCACGGGAGGCCGCCGTTTGTGTTTCGCGCCCTCAGCGGCGTGTTGCGGCCGTCGTGCGCCGAGCGGCCCAGCGCCAAATCCCTTCGGCGGTGAGCCAGCCGATCGCCGCCGCCGCGACCGTGTCGCTCACGTAGTGCGCGCCGGCCATCACGCGCGTGAGCGCGCAACCGGTGGCCAGCGCATACCACACCACGCGGGTGGCCGGAAAGCAGCGGCTCAGCACGGCTGCGGCACCGAAAGCGACCGCCGTATGGCTACTGGCCAGGCCCAGTCCTTTCGTGCTCCAGAAATCCACCTCGTACGGGCGAAAGAGATACTCCGGCGACTCCGCACCGGGCCGCTGCCGACGCACGACGATCTTCGTGAGCTCCGCCAATCCGCCTGCCAGGGCCGGCGCGAGCAACAGCGCTACGGCCCGCCAACCCCGTCCCGTCGCCTCGACGCCACGCGCGGGACGCGATTGCAGCCACAGCGCCGCCGAGCCGAATATCCAGGTGGGTACGTAGCCGACGGAGCGCAACAGCCGCCCCCACTCGCGCTCGTTCACGCGGGGGTCACGCAGCTGCGCCCAGGCCAGCGCGTCGACAGCGTGCGCCAGCAGCAGCGCGGCGATGATCACTGCGAACACGCGGCGCCAGTCCACGACGGAGATCGGCAGGGATTCGGTTGACATGGTCACGGCGAGGAATCAAGCACGACGCCCCGCCTCAGGCCAGCGCGCCACAGGATTCGGTGGCCATAGGACGCACACCGAAAGCGCCGCTGATTATTATTGAGAATGGAACGTCGAACGCGCCAACGTGATGCGATCCGCCGCGTCTTTGAAGACGCCGGTCGCCCGCTCGGACCAACTGAAGTACTCGAAGCCGGTCGCGATCACGTGAGCGGCCTTGGCATTGCCACCGTGTATCGCACTATTGCGTCGCTGGTAGAGACGGAATGGCTCACACCGGTTGAGCTTCCGGGCGAGCCGCCGCGATACGAGGTGGCGGGCCAGGATCATCATCACCACTTTCGCTGCCGGTTGTGCGCACGGGTGTTCGAGATCCACGGCTGCCCGGGTCAACTCAACGAACTCACCCCGCCCGGCTTTGCACTCGAACGGCACGAAGTCGTGCTGTATGGATTGTGTGCCACGTGCGTCAGCTGACCGGCGCCATCCGCGCCGGTGCCGCCGCGCTGTTCGTGCTGGCGAGTTCGGCGTGCGGTGACCCGCAGTGGCGCGGTATCACGATCGAACCGGCGCGGGATATTCCCGCGTTTCGCTTCGTGCAGTCGAACGGCGACACGCTCAGCACCGCGCCGGAAGACGGTCGTCCCACACTTGTCTTCTTCGGTTACACGCATTGCCCCGACGTCTGTCCCGTCACGTTGGCCGACTGGACGCGCGCCAAGGCCGCGCTGGGTGACCAAGCCGATCGCGTACGTTGGCTCTTCGTGTCGGTTGATCCCGCGCGGGACACGCCGGCGGTTGCGGAAGCGTACGCGCAGCAGTTTGACCCCACGTTTGTCGGCCTCTCCGGCGACAGCGCGACAACAGCGGGTATTCAGCGGGCCTTCACCGTGGCCTCATACGAGACGCCGGGCGCGACGGACGCCGACTATCTCGTGACGCATGCCTCGCAGTGTTTTTTGATCGACGACACCGGCCAACTCCGCGCCATGTACTCGTTCAACAGCGGCGTAGACGCCATCGTGGCTGATCTGCAGCGCTTGCTGCGTTGACATGTCCCGCCTGAAACGCGCCGCGCAGTTGGTGGCCGTCGTGTTCGTGACCGGCGCGGTGGTGATGCTGTCATGGCCACGTCCTGCTGTTGACATTCGCATTCCACCGGGTGGTATCGCGCAGATTCACCAATCGTTCTGGCGCGTGACCGCGCTGCCGGAAACGATCGTGGTGGCGGCCGGCGGCCGTCCGCGCGTGCGTATCAGCAATGGCGACTCCGTGGCGCATCGACTCGGCCTGTTCTCTGCATCCGCCGGTGCAACGGTGGAATACACCCTGCCGCAACCCGGCACGTACACGGGCGCGTGCAGCGCGCATCCCACGAGCGAGACGCTCACATTCCTGGTGCGTTAGTGTGCGGTCGGCATGCCCGCGTGCATCGCCGTCTCGTTACTTTGCACGCATGGACGAGTCCGCACCCGCCAACACCCCGTCTCTCGAAGACGTCCTCGACGACGAGCTGCAACAGCTCGCGGCGGCCGGACTTCGGCGCACCATGCGTGCCGTTCGTCAGCGTCGCGCCGGCACCGTGCTCATGGATGGCGAGCGCATCGCCGACTTCGCGTCAAACGACTATCTCGGTCTCGCCGCCGATCCGCGACTGGCCCGCGCCGCCGCCGCCGTGCTGGAGTCGGAGGGGACCGGTGCCGGTGCCGCGCGCCTGATTTCAGGCAATCATCCCATTCATGAAGCGCTGGAACGCGAACTGGCGGCGTTCAAGCACTGCCCGCGCGCACTGCTGTTTCCCAGTGGCTACATGGTGAACACGGGCGCGATTCCGGCACTCGTAGGCCCTGATGACGTGGTGTACAGTGACGCGCTCAACCACGCCTCGCTGATTGACGGCACCCGACTCTCCAAAGCCACGGTACGCGTGTTTGCGCACGCCGATCTCGACGATCTCGAACGGATGCTGACCGAAGATGCTGGCCAGTACCGACGGTCGCTGATCGTGGTGGAAGGCGTATTCTCCATGGACGGTGATGTATTTCCGCTCGACCGCCTGGTGCCACTCGCCAAACGATTCGGCGCGTGGACATACGTCGACGATGCACACGGCACCGGCGTGATGGGCGCGACCGGACGGGGAGCCATCGAACACTGCGGCGTGCTGGGCCAGATCGACATTGTGGTGGGAACGCTCGGTAAGGCGCTGGGCACCACCGGCGCATACGTTGCCGGTTCTACGCGACTGATTGAGTTTCTACTCAACCGCGCACGATCATTCGTGTTTACCACCGGCACACCACCGGCTCTCGCGGCGGCCACGCTCGAAGCGTTGCGCATCGCGGAGACCGAAGGATGGCGACGTACCACGGTTCGTGAGCGCGCCGAACGACTACGACAGCGGCTGCACCATGCAGGGCGCGAGACTCCCGGGGAACGCGATGGACACATCGTGCCCGTGATGATCGGTGATCCGGCGCGTACCATGCAAATCGTCGGCGATATGCGGCGACGCGGGTTCCTCATTGGTGGCGTACGTCCGCCAACGGTACCCGCCGGTACGTCACGGCTACGGATTTCCGTGAGCGCCATGCATCCGCGCGAACTGATCGACGCGCTCGCGGCGAACTTGCTTGATGCCCTGGGCAACGGAGCCACACCATGACGTCGTACGACGATGAATACGACGATCTCACCGACGAGTCATTCGATGGACCGGCGGGTGGTTCGTACGTTGGTGACGATGACGAAGACGAGATCGGGCTCACGCCGGCGCGACGCACCGACGAGGATGACCTGGGCGAGTCCGACGACGCGTTTGTGCGGGACGTGCCACTCGGTGTCGCCGTTGGTGCGCGCGAATATTCAGCCACTGAACAGCAGTTGCTCGTACTCGACCAGGCGCACGTGTGGCACCCGTACACGCAGCATCAAGGGATGGCGCTCCCGATTCCCATCGCGCGCGCGCGCGGCGCGTGGCTGTACGAAACCAACGGGCGTCCGGTGCTCGATGCGATTTCGTCGTGGTGGGTGACCACGCACGGACATTGCAATCCCGATATCGCCGAGGCGATCGCCGAACAGGCCCGCACCCTTGATCATGTGATGTTTGCGGGGTTCACGCATGAGCCGGCGGTTGAGCTGGCCTCCGCGTTGATTGCACGGATGCCGCGTGGGCTTGCGCGTGTATTTTTTTCGGACAACGGATCAACCGCTGTTGAAGTGGCGATCAAGATGTCGCTGCAAGCGTTCGCCAACAACGGAACACCACGCCGACTGGTGGCGGCACTTGAGCACGCCTATCATGGCGATACGTTCGGTGCGATGGCCACGAGCGGACGCGGCCTGTTCACCACCGCGTTTGAGCCGCTGTTGTTTGACGTAGCACGACTGCCGGATCCAAGTGAAGGGGATACACTCGCGGCCCTCGATGCGCTGCTCGACGCACGCGGACACGAGCTCGCGGCCGTGATTGTGGAGCCGCTGTTGCTCGGCGCCGGTGGTATGCGCGTATGGGACGAGCGGGTGTTGCAGCGCATACGCGAGCGTACACGTGCGGCAGGAGTGCATCTCATCGCCGACGAAGTGCTCACCGGTTTCGGGCGCACGGGACCGATGTGGGCCTGCGAACGCGCCGATGTCGCGCCTGACATCATGTGTCTGTCCAAAGGCATTACCGGCGGATTCCTGCCGCTTGGCGCAACCGTCGCCACGGAGCGCATCTTTGACGCGTTTCTCGGTGATCGCACGCGCACGTTTTTTCATGGTCATTCCTACACCGCCAACCCGATCGCCTGCGCGGCGGCGCGCGCCTCGCTGGCGCTGCATGACGAGGAATCTGAAGACACGCGCGTTGCGCTCGAAGTGGCACAGGCCGGTCATCTGGCAACCTTCTCGTCGCATCCGGGTGTTCGCGCCGTACGGCAAATCGGTACGGTGGCTGCGGTGGAGATGGCTGGCACACCGGGCTACCTGAGCGAGATAGGGCGCGAGCTCTCGGCGTTTGCGCTGGACCAGGGCGTGCTGTTTCGTCCACTCGGGAATGTGGCGTACGTGTTACCGCCGTATTGCATGACCACCGCGGAACTGGCGCGCGTGTATGACGTGCTTGCGCGTTTTCTTGATGGTGAACGGGCCTCTCACGCGGGAGCAGGTGATGTCGATTGAAGCACCGATCCGGCTGGCTGTGACGGGCACGGATACGGAGATTGGAAAGACCGTGGTATCGTGTGCGTTGCTGTCAGTGGCTCGCGCCCGCGGCTTGCGCATCGCCGCCATGAAGCCGATGGAGACCGGCGTGTTTGCCCATACACGTGTCGACGGTCCGTCCATGCGATCGGACGCCGAACGATTGCGCGCGGCGGCCGGCGTTGCGGATCCGATGGAACTCATCCGCCCCATCTCACTCGTGGAACCGCTGGCTCCGATGGTGGCCGCGAAACGCGCCGGCTTGACGCTGGATCTGGATCGACTGGATCGTGCGTTTCGCACGCTGGCCGCAGATCGTGATTTGATCGTGGTCGAAGGCGCGGGCGGGCTGCTGGTGCCGATAACCCGAACCTTTTCGTTCGCGCAGCTGTTCGCGCGGTGGCGCTGTGATCTGGTGCTTGTGGCCGGCAACCGCCTCGGCGTCATCAATCACACGCTGCTCACGGTACGCGCGGCGGAAGCCGAGGGGCTGCGCGTGCGCGCCGTTGTGCTCACGTCGCTGACGGGCCGCGATGCGTCGATTGCCGAGGCGACAAACTTTGACGCACTCACGGAGTTGCTCCCGCAGCTGCGCTGTGTTCGTTTTCCGTGGGTTGATCGCTGGGAAGATCCTGATGCGCTCTGTGCTGCCGCTGAGGGAACCGGTCTCGATGTTCTGCTGCGTCCGCTCGAACACACGCTAGTGTAGGCTTGCTCCACGAACATGCGTTTCACTGCTTCCACGCCGTATCACCGCCTTTGTTTGCTTGACCGACCGCTCTCCGAGACTCTGCATGCCACGTGATTCCGCTGTGTCGTATTCCGCACCGAACTGGCAGGCCATGGCCGACGCCGCACTCGCTGGTGAGACGCTCACGCGTGAGCAGGCGCACGCGGTGCTCTCGGCGCCGGACGATGAGCTGCTCGATCAACTCGCGGCGGCGTATCGCGTGCGCCGGCACTACTGGGGCAATCGGGTCCGCCTGCATTTCCTGCTCAATGCACAAAGCGGCTTGTGTCCGGAAGACTGCGGCTATTGCTCGCAGTCCACGATCTCCACGGCCGATATCGAGAAATATCCGATGATGGCGCAGGAGCGCATTCTCGAAGCCGCCGATCGGGCTGCGGCGCTCAAGGCCGGCACACTGTGCATGGTGATTTCGGGCCGCGCACCCGGTGCACGGGTGTTCGGTAAAGTGCTCGAAGCGGTTCGCGCGGTGCGTGACAAGCATGATCTCAAAATCTGTGCGTGTCTCGGACTGCTCAACAGCGAGCAGGTCGCGCAGCTGAAGGATGCCGGTGTCGAGACGATTAATCACAATCTCAACGCATCGGCGCGCTTTACCAGTGAAATTGTGAGCACGCACACGTACGACGATCGCGTGGCCACGGTGGAGGCAGTGAAGGCGGCCGGCGTCAAAACATGTTCGGGCGGTATTCTCGGCATGGGTGAAACGGACGATGATGTGATTGATCTCGCCCTTTCGCTGCGTGCGATCGACGTGAAGTCGGTGCCGGTGAACTTCCTCATTCCCGTGGAAGGCACGCCCTTCGCCGATGTGCGGCAGCTCGACCCACGTCGCTGCCTGCGCATTCTCGTGCTCTATCGCCTGCTGCTTCCGTCACAGGAGATTCGCGTTTCC
>JBBRDP010000080.1:0-14602 GCA_038203795.1 Gemmatimonadales bacterium | reverse complement strand
CCGCTGCGGCACCGACAGCGCAGTCCAAAGGAGGACACAATGTCGTGGGAAGTCGGACACCGAAGTCCCCGTTACCACCATATTCTTCGGGCAGTGGCGCTGACGCAGCACGTTCATGCACCTCAATCGGAGTCCCGCAGAATGACCCAGCTGCTCGTGTCCAGCATCGCGCGCGAAGACCGCGAGCATCGTCGGCTGCCACGGTCGTGAGCGCGATTCGTCGTCATCTGACAGCGATCATCGTCGTGGTGCTGGTGATCGTCGTCGCCGCACTCGCCGGACCACGCCTGGTACTTGGACCGCAGGTCGGCGTGGAACAAGTTGTCCAACAGGACTTCGTGCAGACCGTCGTGGCCAGCGGCCGCGTCGAAACAGCGCATCGCGTCGACGTTGGGGTGCAGATCACCGGGAGGGTGCAACGTGTACCGGTGACCGAAGGCCAGCGTGTCGCGGCCGGTGCCACGCTGATCGAACTGGACGCCTCGGAACTGCGCGCGGCACTCGACCAGGCGGAGTACGCCGCGAAGGCGGCGGCGGCGCGCCTGCGACAGCTGCAGCAAGTGCAATCGCCGCTGGCCGTCCAAGCCGAACGACAAGCGCAGATCGCCTACGATGCCGCACGCGACGCGCTGCGCCGCAGTGAGGCGTTGCTCGCCGCTGGTGCGATCAGCGCGGTGGCGCTCGACGACACACGACGCGCGGAACAAGTGGCGGCGGCGCAATTGCGCAGCGCCCAACAGCAAGCGGCCAGTGCGCGCCCATCGGGAAGTGATGCGGCGGCCACTGCGGCGGCGCTCAAGCAAGCACAAGCGGGTGTTGAGCTCGCGCGTGCGAAACTCGCCTACGCCACCGTCACGGCACCGCGCGCTGGCACGTTGATCGCGCGCGACGTGGAGCCCGGCGACATCGTGCAGCCGGGCCGGATGCTCATGGTGCTCTCACCCGGTGGTGAGACGCAACTCGTCGTGGAGATCGACGAAAAAAACCTGCAGCTGCTCACGCTCGGTCTCACCGCGTTGGTGTCGGCCGATGCCTATCCGAAGGAGCGGTTCGCCGCCGACGTGGCGTACATCAATCCCGGCGTTGATGCACAGCGTGGCGCGGTGGGAGTGAAACTGCGCGTGCCTTCGCCGCCCACGTACCTCAAGCAGGACATGACGGTCTCGGTGGACATTGAGATCGCTCGCCGCGCAAACGCTGTCCTCGTCCCAAGCGACGCCGTGCACGACATCGACAGCGAGTCGCCGTGGGTGCTCAAGATCGACGGACGACAGGCGCGACGACAGGCGGTCACACTCGGCTTGCGAAGCGACGGACTCTGCGAAGTGCTGGCCGGCCTGACCGCCGGCGATCGCGTCGTGCCGGTGGCCACGGCCACCGTCAGTGACGGGGATCGTCTGCGCCCGGTCCTCGCGAAATGAAGCCGGCCACCACACCGGCTCCAGCGGGCGCACCGACGGGCGCTCCAACGGGCGCTCCAACGGGCGCTCCGGCGGCGCAACCCCTCGAGTCGCTCAAGTCGTGGTTGCCCTTCGAGTGGATCGTGGCGATTCGATTTCTGCGCGAAGGCAGCGTGCAGACCGCGTTCATTGTGGGCGGTGTCGCAATCGGCGTGGCGGTGATCGTGTTCATGTCGGCGCTCATGACCGGGGTGCAGGCGAACATGGTCAGTCGTACCCTCACGGGCCAGGCGCACATCCAGCTCACGCAACCACGGGAAATAGTGCGACCGCTCCGCGACAATGTGCCCGGACTCCGCCAAGGTGCCATCGTGCAGGCGCCGCTGCAGCGGGTGAAAAGCATCAATCAGTGGCAGGGCATCGTCGCGCAGATGCAGACCGTTGCCGGTGTAGCAGCCGTCTCGCCCTCGGTGACCGGCTCGGCGGTTGTCATCCGTGGCAACGCGTCGCGCGCCGTGCTGCTCACCGGGATGGATCCGGAGCGCTACTACCACATCGTGCCGTTGCCGGAAAAAATCGTGCACGGTACCGCGAACGTCACAGGGACGGACATCCTGATCGGCACCGAACTCGCCTCCGATCTCGGCCTCAGCGTTGGTGACAAGCTCCGTGTGACCGGAGCCAGCGGTGTGATCGCGACGCTGACCATCATCGGTATCTTCGACCTCGGCAACACGGGGGCGAACTCGCGCAGCACGTTCATGGCGCTGCGCACGGCGCAGTCGCTGATGGATCTGCCGGGTGGCGTCACGCCCATCGCGGACACCGTGCACGATGTGTACGCGGCAGAGCCGATCGCGCGCCGCATCGCCGGCGCGACGAGTGTGCAGGCGGATAGTTGGATCACAACGAATGCGCAGTTCTTCAGCGCCGTCAGCGCGCAAAGCATGTCCAACACGTCGATCCGGTTCTTCGTGGGGCTGTCGGTGGCCTTCGGCATTGCGAGCGTGCTGGTGGTGTCGGTGGTGCAGAAGTCGCGCGAGATCGGCATCCTGCGCGCGATGGGCATCACGCGCGGCCAGGTGATGCGCGTCTTCCTGCTGCAAGGCGGGTTGCTCGGACTAAGCGGCGCGATTGTTGGCTCGGTGATCGGCGCACTCGCCCTCACCGCCTGGCAGAAGACGATTCTCTCCGCCGACGGCACGCCGATGTTCGCGCTCGTATTCTCCTTCGCCCTGTTCGGCTGGACCGTGACGCTGGCCACGATCACCGGACTGCTCGCCGCGTTCGCGCCCGCGCGAAATGCGGCCCGACTCGATCCCGTCGTGGCCATCAATGGCTGAGGGCGCGACGTCAGCGTCATTGACCCCGGCGCGCCCCGTCGTGCAGCTGCGCGATGTCCACAAGTCGTACGCCGTGGGACAGCCCAACGAGACAGAAGTGCTGCACGGCATCACGCTCGAACTGCAGCGCGGCGATTTTTGCGCCTTGATGGGCCCGTCGGGCTCGGGCAAGAGCACCCTGCTCAACATCATCGGCTTGCTCGACCGGCCCACGTCCGGCACGGTCGCGATCAGCGGCGTGCAGACCCTGGGCCTGGACGATGCCGCGCTGACGCAGTTGCGTGGCCACAACATCGGGTTCGTCTTTCAATACCACCACCTGCTGACGGCCTTCACTGCACTCGAAAACGTGATGATGCCGGCACTCGGCAACGCCGGGTTTCCCAACGCCGAGATGACAACTCGCGCCGCAGAGTTGCTCGACCGCGTCGGGCTCACACCGTGGCGCGATCAACTGGTGGGGAAGCTGTCGGGCGGACAGGAACAACGCGTGGCGGTGGCGCGTGCGCTGGCCATGAAGCCCGCACTGATACTCGCCGACGAACCCACCGGCAACCTCGATACCACGAGCGCCGACGCGGTCTTTGCACTGCTGCGGGAAGTCAACACGACGGAAGGCACGACGGTGCTTTTTGTCACACACAATCCGTTGCTCGCGGAGCGATGCGATCGCACCATCGACGTCGTTGACGGACGTGTGGTTGCCAGGGAGCATTGAACGACGCCGCGTGGTTGTCAGGGAGCATTGAACGACGCCGCGTGGTTGCCAGGGAGCCCTGAACGACACCGCGTGTTTGCCCGGCGATGGCATCGGGTGCATTGTTGAGGAACCTACCTTTCAGGAGTTGCCCCATGCGTCTCGCCCGCCCCGCCGCGCTGATCATACACACAGCGGCCGTCGTGTCTGTTCCCTCACGCGATACTACACGTACGGAGCGACGCGCGTGACACCGCGACGTCACCGGGCGTGTGGTGCGCGTCGGATCGTGCGGTGATCATGCAGCAAGAACTCGTCACCGAGGTACAACAATCGGTGTCCGACGTCGGGCAGTGGCTCGCCGCCAATCAGTCACGCATCATCGCCGCCGTTGTCTTGCTCGGCGTGGGCATACTATTGGCGTTTGTCGGTCGCATGCTGGCCGTTCGCATCGTGAACGCGATCGAACGCGCGGTGCCCGGACGCGCCTTTCGCACGTCGTTTGGCGGCATCGCACGCGAACGACGCGTGGCCGACATCGTGGGCGGCGTGGTGTTCTGGGGCGTGCTGCTGTTCTTCATCGCGACCGCATCGGACGCACTCGGGCTGCCGCTGTTGACGTCGGTCGTCGCCAGCTTCTCGTTGTTCGTACCACGCGTGTTTGCCGCAGTGCTCATCCTCGTGGTTGGCCTGGTGATCGGCAATCTCGCGCGGGGCGCCATCAGCGCCACCGCCACGAGCGCCGGCAGCTCGTTCGGCCCCGGGCTCGGCCAGTTGGTGCGCATCGCCATTATCACGTCGGCGGTATTGATTGCGATGGGCGAACTGGGCGTCGACATCGCGATTCTCACCGCCTTTTTTTCGGTGGCATTGGCTGCACTGCTCGGCGGATTTGCCCTCGCGTTCGGACTGGGCGCGCGCACGGCGATCAGCAACATCATTGGCTCACACTATCTGCGAAAAACGTTCGAGATCGGGCACACCGTGCGTATCGGTGATCTTGAGGGCGTGATTGTAGAACTCACCGCCACCACGGTCATTCTCGACGTGCCCGACGGCCGCCTGATTGTACCGGCCAAGCAATTTGGTGAAATGCCGTCGATGCTCCTCGTGAAGCGAGACACCGCGTGATTGCCGAACGCCGGCTTGCGCGCGCATTTCTCGACTCGCATCCGGCACGCGCCGCGATGGCGCTGGAACGCATGCCACTTGCCCAGGCAGCGGCCGTGCTGCACGAGGTACCGGCGGCCACTGCAGCGAGAGTGCTGCACGACATGAATATCCCGTACGCATCGGAATGCCTCACCCATCTCGCCAACGCGGGCCATGGCAGCGCTGCGGCGGCGATGGTGGCGGAACTGACGATCGACGACGGCGCCAACATTGTACGGGTGATGGACGCGGAACGCCGACAGCCACTGCTCGACGCACTCCCCGACAACGTGCGCGATCCGATCGTTCGCATGTTGCCGTACGCGGATGGCACCGCAGGGTCGGTCATGGATCCCTCTGTCTTTCGGTTGTCCGACGACGTGCTCGTGGCCGATGCACGCACGCGACTGGTGCGCGCGGCGCGTGATTTGCTGTACTACGTGTACATCGTTGACCGGGAACAACATCTGGTGGGCGTGCTCGACATTCCGGAGTTGATGATTGCGCGCGCACGCGATCCGGTGAGCGTGTCGATGCACCGCGATGTCGATCGCATCAACGTGTTCTCGCCGGTGGCGATCGTCCGTGATCATGCTGGATGGCAGCGCTTTCATGCGCTTCCCGTCGTGGACGATGAGGACCGACTGTTGGGTGCCATTCGCTATCAAACGCTACGGCGCCTTGAGCGCGACGCAACTAAAGCCGGACCAACACCCGCCAATCTCACGGCTGGCGCATTGGCCGAACTCTTTCAGCTTGGCACGAGTGGGCTCGTCGCCGGACTTGCGGCCACCGCCACGGGCCGGCCCACGAACCCGACCAATCGCGATGCATCGCGTCCCGTTGCGGCAGACACGGAGCCCAACCGTGAAGAATGACGCATCGGCCGGGTTTGAAAAACTGGCGCGCATTTTTTTGCGTGAGTTTCCCGACGAAGCCACGCGACGCCTCGATGACCTGCCAGTGGCGGAGATCGTGCGCCTCGTGCGCGCGGAGCCTATACGCCACGCCGTACCACTGATGGAGCGCCTTGAGCCACGGCTCGCCGCCGAGGTGCTGGCGCTCATGCCATCCAGCGGATGTCGCGATCTCGTGAGCCAGATGGATCCGGTACGCGTCGTCGCGCTGCTCGCGTGGCTCGATGTCGCACCACGGTCGGCCCTGCTGGCTCAGCTGGATCCGTCACTCGCACGCGAGCTGCGTTTGATGGCCGAGTATCCACCGGAAACAGCCGGACGCCTCATGGACCCACGCGCGATTGGCGTGCGGCCCGGCGCCACCGCGCAGCAGGCGCTCACACGATTGCGTGCAGGGCGATCGCAACGTCTGGCCGACGTCTTCTTCACCGACGAAGACGGATTCCTGACCGGCACGGTGTCGCTGCAACGCCTCGCACTCGCCGAACCCCACACGTTGGTCGAGACACTCGCGCAACCGGTCGTGTCGGCGCAGGCGATCGATCCACAGGATGAAGTCGTCGAGCAGTTCACGAGAGCACGGCTCACCAGCCTCCCCGTGGTAGACTTTGAGGGCCGGTTGATCGGCGTGATCAGCTACGACACGCTCGCACTCACGGCGCAGGAAGATGTGGCGGCTGACATGCTTACCATGGTGGGTGTGAACAAACAGGAACGCGCGTTGTCGCCTGTCGCGTTCGCGGTACGAAAGCGTCTGCCGTGGCTGCAGATCAATTTGGTGACCGCCTTTCTGGCGGCGGCGGTCGTAGGCCTGTTCGAAGGCACGATCGCGCGATTCACCGCGCTCGCTGTGTTGCTGCCGGTGGTCGCCGGTCAGTCCGGTAACACCGGCGCCCAAGCGCTGGCCGTCACCATGCGTGGGCTGGCCATGCGCGAGATTCGCATTGGGCAGTGGCTGAGCGTCGTGCGCAAGGAAGCCAGTGTGGCGCTCCTCAACGGTATCGCCGTGGCTGTCACCACGTCAGCCGCCGTCTGGCTGTGGAGTCGATCAGCAGGACTCGCGCTGGTGATCGGCACGTCGATGGTGCTGTCGATGGTCGCCGCAGGCATCGCGGGCGTGCTCGTGCCCACCGGGCTCACGATGATTGGTCAGGATCCGGCGCAATCGTCGTCGATCATTCTCACCACCGTGACGGACATCGTGGGGTTTGCGAGTTTCCTGGGCATTGCCACACTCCTGTCCGGCATGCTCTGAGTGCACCTCTGTCGTGCGCCGCACGTTACCATTGTGGTGTCTGCCTCGCGTCGATGTCATGCGCTTCCGTTCGCGCGTCCAGCCGTTACACACCTCTCGGAGTTCTGAGTGCTTCGCACCATCACGTTGTTCCGCAATCGGGTGTTATTGCTTGCGCTGGTCGCCGCGTCGATCCCGTCGGTTCTGCACGCGCAGTCCGACTCAACCGCCCGTCCAAACGTGCTCGTGATCGCGACCGGTGGCACGATCGCCGGCGTACAGAGTGCGCCCGGAACACTCGGTGCCTATCGCGCCGGCACGCTCACCGCTGAACAGATTGTGAGCTCGGTACCGGAACTCTCGCGGTACGCGACTGTAGAAGCCGAACAGTTCTCAAATGTGGCCAGTACGCGTATCACCACGCAGCAGTGGATCGGACTTGCGCGCCGCATCAATGCCGTCTTCAGCGAGCGTCCGGACCTGGCTGGTGTGGTGGTCACCCACGGCACCGACCGACTCGAAGAAACCGCTTTCTTTTTGTACCTCACCGTGCGCTCTGACAAGCCCGTGATTGTCGTGGGCGCGCAGCGACCCGCCACCGGCATCAGTCCCGATGGCCCGATGAATCTGCTGTCGGCGGTGCGAACGGCTGCGGCACCATCCGCAGTGGGTATGGGTGTGATGGTGGTAATGGACGATCGCATTCTCTCGGCGCGCGAAGTGCGCAAGGAATACCAGCGCGTGGGCGGATTCACCGTGGGCGAGATGGGTATGCTGGGTGTCGTAGCGTCGGGAGGACCCGAGTTTTTCTTCTCCCCAGTGCGTCGACGCGGCACTGAGAGCGAGTTTGATCTGGTGGGTGTAGACTCGCTGCCGCGCGTGGAACTGGCGTTTTCGTTTCCGGGAGGTACAGGACCCCGCTTCGATTCGCTTCCCGCAGGTATCGTGGTCGCGACCACAGGCTTCGCGCCGGGCGAAGGCGCGCCGTATCGCACGTTGCGACAACAGGGCGTTGCGATGGTGACCGCGTTCCCATCGGGTGACAACGTCAACGCGCCATCGCGCGCACCCACACCACGAGCCGATAGCGCGCAACGCGACACCAGCGCGGCCGATTCTGCGGCCCGAGCGGAACGAAGCGCGCCGCCAGCAATCGTTTCTCAGCATCTGACACCGCAAAAAGCGCGCATTCTGCTCATGCTCGCGCTCACCAAAACACGAGACCCGCGCGAACTGCAGCGGTATTTTCTCGCGTACTGATTGGCCAGGAATCGCCGCTACGCCACCCCTTCGCTTCCCCGGCTTGTCGTCTGGAGCATACATGAACGAATCCGTAGTCGACCCGGTCGAGCAGGAACAAGTCGACGATATGACGAGCGTCTCATCGTCGGTGATTTATGAAGTCATTCGACGGGAGGGTGCGCACGAGCTCGCACGGTCCTTGGGCGCACTCTGGTGGTCGGGCGTCATCGCCGGACTCGCCATCAGCATGTCGGTGCTGTGCAAGGGGTTTCTTGTGGCCATGCTTCCGCAGGCGAGCTGGGTTCCCGCCGTCTCGAATCTCGGGTATGCGGTAGGATTTCTCATTGTGATTCTCGGGCGTATGCAGTTGTTCACCGAGAATACGATCACACCAATCCTCACCGTGTTCATCGATCCTTCGGCGTACAATCTCAAGCGGTTGGCCAGGCTCTGGACAACGGTGTTTGTCGCCAACATGACCGGCTGTTTGCTCATGGCGGCACTCGTTGTCTACGCGAACATTCTTCCCGCACTCCAGCTCGAGGGCGTGCTCACCGTCTCACGGCACTACGCCGAAGCGTCTGCCATCCAGCACATCACGTGGGGTATCCCGGCGGGGTTCCTCATCGCGTCGCTGGTGTGGATTCTACCCCGCATGGAGGGAGCGGGGGAAGTGCTCGTGATCGTGATTGTGACGTACATGATCGGTGTGGGCGGGCTGTCCCACGTGGTCGCCGGATCCACCGAACTCTTCGTACTCGTATTGCGTGGCGAGCTGAACGCGTGGACCGCGATTGCCGGAGGAATCGCGCCGGCGCTGCTCGGCAACGTGATCGGTGGTACATTCACATTTTCCGCGCTCACCTACGCGCAGATCAAGCGTGACGCATAACCGCAGCTGTTCGCCGTGCCGTCCAACTCAGCGGTTGCGTGGAATGGATGCGTCAAGGATCGAAGAATACACGATCGTCCGAAAGCGATCGGCGGCATCGAGCCCGCCACTCGGCAGCGTCTGCGTCATGATCAGCGCGACCAGGCGTTCGGCCGGATCCACCCAATACGACGTGGCGTAGGCCCCGCTCCAGCCGTACGCGCCGGGCGCTCCGTATTCGCCGGCCAGCGCCGACGATTCCAGCACCTGAAATTTAAGTCCGAAACTGTTTCCAGGTACGGTGTACACCGACCCAAGATGGTCGGCCGTCATGAGCGCAACCGTGTGCGGCGCGAGTAGACGGGTGCCATGCAGTTCGCCACCATTGAGCAGCATTTGCAAGAACCGCGCGTAGTCCTGCACGGACGACACCAGTCCGGCGCCACCAGCGAAGCTGACACGCGGACCGTCCACGTACGCACCTTGTCCGATGGCAGTATTCGGCGCGCGTTGCAGACCGCCCGCAGACGCGCTGTACACGGTCGCAAGTCGCGACGCCTGCGCCGCCGGCACGTAGAAGTACGTGTCGTCCATGTTCAGCTTCCTGAAGATGCGTTCACGAAAGAACACATCGAGTGGCATGCCAGACACGCGCTCGATCACGCAGCCCAGCACGTCGGTGCTGTACCCATACACGAATCGTTCGCCGGGCTGCGCCACCAACGGCAGCGTGCCCAGTCGGTCGATGGTCGTACAGATCGGCTCGATTTTGTCGGCGAAGTACCAACCCCGACCCGCCGCCGGACCGAGCCCTGCCGCCTCGTAGCGCGCACGCACTCGAGCGTCGGTGCCGTAGGAAAGTCCGGCCGAGTGGGTGAGCAAATCGCCAATGTAAATCGAACGGCGACGTGGCACATCACCGGTATCGGTCGCGACCGTCATTCGCGCAAACGACGGTACAAAGCGCTCCACGGGATCGCCGAGCTGCAGCTTGCCCTCTTCTACCAGCATCATCACCGCCACGCTGGTAATGGCCTTTGTTTGCGAGGCGATGCGAAAGAGTGCGTTGCCCTGCATCGGTCGACGCGCCTCGCGATCACTCCACCCATACACCCCTGACTTCACCACCTTCCCGTCGCGCAGGACGAGCACTGAAACGCCGGCAACGCGCGAAGAATCAACGAGTCGCTGCATGACCGAATCGATGTGTGCAAGCCGCGCACTCGACATGCCAAGCGCCTCCGGCTGCGCGCGCGGCAGCTCCTGGCCGACAGCGGGTGAGGCGGCCACGAGTGTGAACAGCATCGCCTGTCGGATAAATTGTCGAGCACGCTGCGTCATCTTCGTTCTCCGTGGTCGTGTGCACCGTTCCCCTCCTACCGCCTGATCTTCGCTCCGCCGGCACCTCTTCGCAACCAACCGACGTTGGTCACGACTGGCGATCGGTCACTAACTTGGCATCATGTCACCGCGACTCACCGAGCAACCGTAGTGCCGGCCATTCACGTGGCAACGTCCTCGCTCGCGCTTCGCGCCGGTCCGTCTGCGCTCACGCTGGTGCGCGAACGGGGTCTCAACGCCAACGACATCGACATCATGCCGGGCGCATCGGGCGGCGCCAAGTGGCTGGCGATCGCAGGCCTGGACCGGTACCTCTTCGGTGAGTTCTTGCAGGCTTCGCGCACACAACCGCTGCACCTGATCGGATCCTCCATCGGTAGTTGGCGCATGGCGTGTCTCGCAAAGCGGGATCCCGTAGCTGCACTCGCCCGCGGACATCACGCGTACATCTACGACCAGCGATACACGCGTCGGCCGTCCACCCACGAGGTCACCGAAGTGCTCACACGTGCCCTCGATTCACTATTGGGCGCCGGTGGTGTCGATGAGATCCTCTCGCATCCGTGGTTCAGGATGCATGTGATTACCGCAGTCGGTCGCGGTCTCGCCTCCAGCGAACGCCGGCTCGTACTCTCGGCCTCACTCGCACTGGCCGCCGCGTCTAACGGCCTGGCACGCCGCTCTCTCGCGATGCAGTTCCGCCGATGCATTTTTCACAACGCTGGCGACACATCGCCGTTCGCGCATCTGCGCGACCTGCCAACAGACCACATCGCGCTCTCACGCAACACACTACGGTCGGCACTACTCGCCTCGGGCTCGATTCCACTCGTGCTCGACGGCGTCCGTATTCCAGGTGCCCCGCGCGGCGTGCACTGGGACGGTGGTGTGCTCGACTACCACCTCGACCTCGACTTCGGACCGGGCAGCGGACTGGTGCTCTATCCGCACTTCTATTCCCACGTGGTGCCCGGGTGGTTCGACAAACAGCTCCCGTGGCGGCGGGCACGTGGCGCAAACTTTGACCGCGTGTTGCTCGTCGCACCGAGTGCCGCGTTTGTTGCATCGTTGCCGGGCGGCAAGATCCCCGACCGACGGGATTTCTTCGCCTTCGATAACGCCGAGCGCGCGCGACGCTGGCAAGCCACACTCGATGCCTCACAGCGATTGGCCGATGAACTGCGCACCCTCATCGAGACCGGGCGTGTGGCCGACGCGATACAGCCATGGCGAGCACGTGGCTCACGATGATTGACACCGTCCGGAGAATGACCAACTTGTCTGAGCACTCGCGCATTCATGAAGTTGCCTGGTGGCAACATGAAACCACGCCCATTCGAGCGCCGCTCACGCATCATGCGGACACCGATGTCTGCGTGGTTGGTCTGGGCGGTTCAGGGATTGCGGCGGTGCGTGCAGCCCGCGAAACGGGCGCGCGCGTGATCGGCATCGACGGCGACCGCATCGCCGGAGCGGCCGCCGGACGCAACGGTGGCCTGCTGCTCGGCGGCCTGGCGCCATTCCATCATGACGCCGCCGCGCAGTGGGGCACAGCGCACGCCACCGCGCTCTACACCCACACGCTCGATGAACTCGCGCGTATGCAGCGCGACTCCCCAGAGTATACCTGGTGGAATGGTTCGCTGCGCATCGCCGAGACCGACGAGGAACGAGACGACTGCGTGCGTCAGCAGGAACAGATGGAACGCGATGGATTGCCGGTGTCGTGGTATGTCGGCCCAGAGGGAGAAGGCCTCTGCTTTCCCAATGACGGTGCGTCGCATCCGGTGCAACGGGTACATGCACTCGCGGCACTGGCGGAACGTGAGGGGGCGGTGTTGCACGAGCAGTCGCGCGTGCGTGCGGTGCAGCAGGGGCGCGTGGAGTTGGCGAACGGTGTCGTCGTTCACGCACCGATCATTGTCGTGTGTGCTGACGGCGCGCTCGGCGAGCTGTTGCCGGAGGCCGCACCACTGCTGCGACAGGTGCGACTGCAAATGCTGGCCACCGAACCTGCGCACGATGTGCACTTGCCTCGGTCGGTGTACGCCCGATATGGCTACGACTACTGGCAGCAGTTGCCGGATCATCGCATTGTCTTCGGCGGCGGACGCGACCAGTTCTTGGACGCGGAATATACGACGGACGATACGCCGAGTGCGGACGTGCAAGGCTGGCTCGAGCAGCGCTTACGCCAGTGTGTGGACACGTCGGCGGCGATCACGCATCGATGGGCGGCGACCGTATCGTATACGCCAGACGAGCTGCCGATTACACGCGAATTCCACGACGGGGTGTGGGGCGTTGGTGGTTACTGCGGCACCGGCAATGTGGTGGGTGCACTGTGTGGGCGCGGTGCTGTCAGGCGCGCCCTGGGTGCCTCCGATGCGTTCCTTGATATCTTCGACGCAATTCGTGGGGAACGCACGGCGCCGTAAGTGGTACCGTTCACTCGGCGCCAGCTACTGCGCCGACATTACGCCGTACAGGGACCAGAAGAATACGACCGCGATCGCCAGAACGACCGCCATTCCGATCGTGCGGAATCGAGGCTTTTCGATCATGCGTTCAAAGCGCGCCTCGTCAAACCAGAATGTGGTCCGCTGCTCTGTGCGTTGAATCACGCGCAACTTGATCAGGTCTTCAAACGGCGCGTCGTGGCGAATCGCGAGTGTCTCAAGCGTGGCCGCTTTCCCAGGCTCGAGCGCTTCCACCGCGCGGAACGCCATCGCGATCCGGCGCCGTTCGGCGAGCAGCGCGGCGGCGACTCTGGGAAAGGTGTGTGTCTGATTTTTTACGCTGGCGCGTCCCATGCCTTCAGTACCTCAAGTGGAGTCACATTGCTGGTGGCGCGCGCGTGCGCCCATGACAGTAGTTCGCGCGCCGCATCCGTGCAGAGCCGCTCGGGCCGCGGCGAAATGCCCACACGACCGAGATCGAGACGATCAGCATCCCAGCACGCGAGCAGTGTTGGATCCCCGGTTGTATAACCATCGGTGTGCAGGCGACACGCTTCGAACAACAGCTCGAACCGGCTGTCATCGAGATGCACATGCGTGCCACGCAACGAACGCGCCAGTTCACCGCCGCGTTGCCCATGGCCCGGATCGCGATGCTCGTTGATGCGACGCGAATCGTGAAAGAGGGCGAATAACGTGACCACCTCGCGGTCGGCCCCCGTTTCCTCGGCGATGCGCAGTCCGTTTTCGAGCACCCGGGCCCAGTGGACGACCCCATGGTAGCCTCGCACCGGCAGGACGTATCCCGACAGGACCTCCTGCATGATGGCGCGCACATCGTGGGTGTGGACTAAAGTCATGATGGGATCATAATCACAGGGGAGGTACGGCTGCGACGCGTGTCGGGTGGATGGATACCGGTTCGATGGCTCACGCTCCCGGATTCAGCGCACCCTCCAGCGCCGCCAACGCACTCTTCGCCGCCGCCAACGCGGCCTTGTGCGTGCCCGTGGGCGGCTGCAAACTCGCCTGCCGCACACCGCTTCCCGTATAGGCACCGATGATCTGGCCCAGACCGGCCACCGGACTCCGCACACCACCGCGACCGCCGCGCGCACCACCGCCTGCGCCCGCCGCGAGACCCAGTTCGGCGGCCACTGCCTGCAACCGCTCCGCCTCGGCACCGGTAGCCGCTTGCAGCCGCGTGCGGAACTCCGCCGAACGCGCTGCGTATTGCGCTTGCGTGTCGAGCACCTCGAGCAGGAATGTCTCGCGCTCCCGATGCTCGGCCAGCGTGATGGCACTCATTGCGTCAGCGCGCACTTCGAACTGCTGACTGAGCGTATCCCGACCGGCAATCATCGTCACCGTGAACATGCCCGGCGCCACGTGAATTCCACGCGCACCGATGTTGTGCACTGGGATCGGGAGCGCCGGACGACGCGCGCCCGCAGTCGACGCGCGTGTCATGCCACCAGCACCGCTCGGCATGGCCGGCGGACCCTCACCAGCTTCGCCACCACCGCCGAAGCCACCGTTAAAGCCACCACCGCCTTGCGCTATTGCCCACCGCAAATCCCACTGCACTCGCTGTACTACACCCACAACGGTCGGCGCGGTGAACGTGCGCACGGTGCGTCCGTTCGCATGCGTCACCACAAACCGTACCGTCTCTACCGGTTGCGCGAGATGATACGTGAACGTCGCGCCCTCGGCCGGATTTTCCGACGCGTAGATCGCATGCGCGGCGGTGGACACGTCAGCGCGGTACAGCGTGAGTGTCGGCGCGCGCACCGGAAAGAGCGTGGCCGGCTTGGCGGCCACGGCGCTCGACCACTCCGCCAGCGGTGATGCATCATCGAGCACCCAGATGCTCCGACCGTGCGTGCCGAGCACGATGTCTTTGGTGCGCGGGTGAATCACAATGTCATCGTAGCGCGTAGGCG
>JBBRDP010000079.1:0-14687 GCA_038203795.1 Gemmatimonadales bacterium | reverse complement strand
CGCATGATTCGACGCGTCCTGCTCGTACTCGTCGCGCTGCTCACCATTGCCCTCGTGGGTGCCTTCACGGTACTCCCACGCTGGGTGGACCGCGACCTCAACCGCGTGGTCGCCGGGCCGCCGGTCGACATCGCGCCGACGGCAACCGAGTTGCACGCTCGCCTGCGCGTCGCCGACATGCATGACGACCTGCTGCTCTGGTCGCTGCGTGATCCGGTCAAGCAACACGCGCGCGGCCACACCGATGTGCCGCGTCTGCTCGCGGGAAACGTCACGCTACAAGTGTTCTCCACAGTGTCAAAGACACCCAAAAATCAGAACTACGACCGCAACACCGGCGACACGGACAACATCACACTGCTGGCCATCACGCAGCGCTGGCCGATCGCGGCATGGTCGAGTCTGTTCGAGCGGGCGCGGCGCACATCCCGGGCACTCGATGACGCCGCGTCGCGAAGCGATGGTGCGCTCCGTGTAGTACGAACGCGCGCACAACTTGCTGACGGTCTGGCCGCGCGTCAGCAGGGCGAGCGCGTGCTGCTCGGTGTGCTCTCGCTCGAAGGCATGCAGGTGACGGAAGGAAAAGTCGACAACGTGGACAGTCTCTTCGCACTCGGCTTTCGCATGGCCGGACTCACGCACTTCTTCGACAACGAAGTGGGCGGGTCGGCGCACGGCGTGTCCAAGGCCGGACTTACACCATTTGGGCGGGAGGCCGTGGCGCGCATGGAGCGCGTCGGCATGCTCGTGGACCTCGCGCATGCCGCGCCGCAACTCATAGAGGATGTGCTGCAAATTGCCACGCGTCCGGTGGTGGTCTCACACACCGGCGTGCAAGGTACCTGCGCCGGCGTGCGCAATCTCACCGACGATCACCTGCGCCGTATTGCGGCAACGGGAGGCGTCATTGGCATAGGGTATTGGGACGCCGCAGTGTGTGAGATCACGCCGGCCAGCGTGGCGCGTGCCATTGTATACGCCGTCTCGATTGCGGGCGAAGACCACGTCGCGCTCGGCTCCGACTGGGATGGTGCCGTCACGACAAGTTTTGACGCCACCGACCTGGTGCGCATCACCGATGCGTTGCTCGATGCGGGGATGAAAGAATCGGTGATTGCGAAAGTGATGGGCGAGAACCTGCTGCGTTTGCTCGGCACCACGCTGCCCGATGCCTGACCGATACGCGCGATGAGTGCGACCGATGACGAACGCGGCGAACTCGATCGCGGATTTTTTCTGCGTCGCTTCGAAGACGTGCTCATCCTCGAGCAGGGCGCCTCACCACGTACGGTCGAAGCCTATGGTCGTGATGTAATTCGCTGTGCGGCCTACGCTCGGCAACACGGGGTGACCGATGCCGCAAAGCTCAACCCGCGCTTGCTGCGCGAGTATGTGTACACGCTCAAGGATCTCGGGCTCTCCGGCGCGACGATCCGTCGTAACGTGAGCGCGCTGCGTACCTGGTTCCGCATTCTGCTGGCCGAAGGACTGGTGCACCACGATCCCACCGAGCGGCTCGAAACACCCGCGCGCTGGCGCACGTTACCCGAAGTGCTCACCGTTGAAGAAGTGCTGCGCCTGCTCGTAGCACCGGGGCTTGATGAACCACTTGCGTTTCGGGACCGGGCAATGCTGGAGCTCGCGTACGGCGCGGGGCTGCGTGTGTCGGAGTGGATCACCCTCGCCATTCGTGACGTGCTGCTCGAAGAAAGTCTCGTGCGCGTGATGGGGAAGGGTAGCAAGGAGCGACTTGTGCCCATAGGACGGTCCGCGATCGGTGCGCTGGCCGTGTACATGCGCGAGCTGCGGCCCACGCTCGAGCGCGGTGCGGGCGCTGGGGTGCTCTTTCTGAATGCACGCGGTGCGCCGCTCACGCGCATGGGCGCCTGGAAAATTCTGCGCAAGTACGTGGACAAGGCGGGCATCGAACGCCACGTGTCGCCGCATACGCTGCGGCACTCGTTCGCCACGCACCTGCTGGAGGGCGGTGCCGATCTGCGCGCCGTGCAGGAAATGCTCGGGCACGCCGACATCGCCACCACCCAGCTCTACACGCACATCGACCGCGAGTATCTTCGGAGTGTGCACCGATCGTTTCACCCGAGGCCGTAGCGCCACGTTGAAGCGCTCAGTCACTCGCGCATCGCACCTTTTGAACCCGGCCATGATTCTGATCATCGACAATTACGACTCGTTCACCTACAACCTCGTGCAGTATTTCGGCGAGCTGGGTGCGACGATGGATGTCCGCCGCAACGACGCCCTCGACGTGGAAGACGTGGCCGCGCTCGCACCGGAAGCGATTGTCATCTCGCCGGGCCCGTGCACGCCGGCCGAAGCAGGCGTCTCGGTGCCGATCATCACACGGTGGGGCGCGGAGATCCCGATTCTTGGTGTGTGCCTGGGGCACCAGGCAATCGGCGAAGCCTACGGCGGCCATGTGGTACGCGCGGGACGTGTGATGCACGGCAAAGTCTCGCGTATCACGCACGACGGCACGGGCCTCTTCAACGCGCTGCCGTCACCGCTGGAAGTGATGCGCTACCACTCGCTGCTCGTGGAGTCATCATCGTTACCCGCCGCGCTCGAGGTGTTGGCCGTGGCCGAAGACGATGCCACGGAGATTCATGCGCTCAGGCACCGCACGCACCCAGTCTACGGCGTGCAGTTCCACCCGGAATCGATCCTCACGCAGAACGGCAAGCAGATTCTGATCAACTTCCTGTCGTTGGCGGCGGCGCATCGGCAGGTGGCGGCACGATAGCCGTGGGATCGTCCGGCGCGTGCCCTTCCGGCGCCGGAATCACCAGCGAAAGCAGCACGCTGCCCAGCAACACACCGCCCACCACACCCAGCGCGATGCCGATCGGAATCGGATAGTGCTCTGACAAGAGCATCTTGACGCCAACGAACGCCAGCACCACCGACAGGCCGTACTTGAGCAAGTGGAACTTGCCGATGACGCCGGCTAGCACGAAGTACATCGAGCGTAGCCCCAGAATCGCGAAGACGTTCGACGTATAGACGAGAAACGGATCGCGCGTCACGCCAAAGATGGCCGGAATCGAGTCGAGCGCGAAGACCACATCAGTTGTCTCCACCAGCGCGAGCACGACAAATAGCGGCGTGGCCATCCACTGTACCTGGTCGCCGGGCCGCACCGACTCGCGCACAAAAAAACTTTCTCCATGAAACCTCGTGGTCACTGGGAAGAACCGTCGCACCAGACGTATCACGGGATTCGACTCCGGCTCAATCGTACTGTCGCCGGAGAACGCCATCTTGATGCCGGTGAACAACAGGAATGCGCCGAAGATGTAGATCACCCAGTGAAAGCGCGCGAGCAGCACGGCGCCCACGGCGATCATGAAGCCGCGCATCACGAGCGCGCCCAGAATACCCCAGAACAGCACCCGGTGCTGCAGCTCCGCCGGCACGCGGAAGAAGCCGAAAATCAGGATGAAGACGAACAGATTGTCGACGGACAGCGCCTGTTCTACCAGATAGCCCGCGAAAAACTCCAGGGACGACTGAGAACCCATGGTCGCCCAGATGCCCAAGCCAAACGCGATGGCCAGCGACACCCACACCACACACCAGCCCAGCGCCTCGCGCATGGTGACCGCGCGCGCATGCCGGTGAAAAACGCCCAGATCCAGCGCCAGCAGCGACAGTACCAACGCGTTAAACGCGACCCACCACCACGGGTTCGACATGCAGTTTCCAAGGGGAAAATCGTGTGCGGCGGCGGTTTGCCTTCGCCTCAGCGATGTCGTATCTTAATTGGCGTGAAACTTGCTGCAACTGCGCCGAGAACATTGCGGTCATGACCGTCCTCGCCGTGATGCCGGCGCGCCTGGGCGCGACGCGGCTTCCGCGAAAACCACTTCGCCTGCTCGGCGGCGTTCCCCTCATCGTCCGTGTTGCTCAGCGGGTTGAGGCATTCGGGGTCGCACACCGCTGCGTCGTGGCCACCGACAGCGAAGAAATCCTCGCCGCCTGCGCGGCCGCCGGCATTCAGGCCGTGCTCACCCGAAGCGACCATCTCTCCGGCACCGATCGGGTGGCCGAGGTCGCACGCCGCCCGGAGTTCGCCCACTACCGTGTCATCGTCAATGTGCAGGGCGATGAGCCGTTTGTCTCGAAGGACGCCGTCAACGGCGCCGCACAGATCGTGGTCAGCGGCCGATTTCCCCTCGGCACCGCCGCGGCGCCCGCTGACCCGTCCATTCTCGGTCGCCCGGATGTCGTCAAAGTGGTGTGCGCCCACGATGATCGCGCCTTGTACTTTTCACGGGCACCCATTCCGTTTCTTCGCGAATCGGCTGATGCGCTGGTCCGGGATTCGCTCGTTCGGCAGCACATTGGGGTGTACGCTTACACGCGCGAAGCGCTGGCCGCATGGGTGGCGCTCGCGCCGCACCCGCTGGAAGTTGTGGAGCGGCTCGAGCAGCTGCGGCCGCTGGCACACGGCTTCGCCATGGGTGTCGCTCGAGTCGAAGCGATC
Organism: Gemmatimonadales bacterium; assembly: GCA_038203795.1. Classification (GTDB taxonomy): domain Bacteria; phylum Gemmatimonadota; class Gemmatimonadetes; order Gemmatimonadales; family Gemmatimonadaceae; genus JAABRT01. Next base: position 10,180 of record JBBRDP010000079.1, on the reverse strand, counting down.
GGTCCCGGCGGTATCGACACCGAAGAAGATCTGCAGCGCGCGCAACAACATTTTGTCACCACACCACTACCTTCGTCTGGCGATGAGCAGTCGCCGGCGAACTCCCCCATGTCGAGTACGCTCTGATGCCGGTCGCAAACGCGCAACCCACCAAATACATCTTCATCACCGGCGGCGTTGTGTCGTCGCTCGGCAAGGGCATCGCGGCGGCCTCGCTCGGCCGCCTGCTGGTCGAGCGCGGTTTTCGCGTCACGATGATGAAGTTCGATCCGTATCTCAATGTGGATCCGGGCACCATGTCGCCGTTCCAGCACGGTGAAGTGTTCGTGACCGACGACGGCGCCGAGACCGACATGGACCTGGGGCATTACGAACGGTTTCTCGATCGCTCACTGTCGCAGTCGAACAACATCACCACCGGACGCATCTACCTGAACGTCATCACCAAGGAACGCCGTGGTGAGTACCTCGGATCCACGGTGCAGGTGATTCCGCACATCACCGACGAAATCAAGTCGGCGATCAAGCGCATCGCGCCGGAGAATGATGTGGTGATCGCCGAGATCGGCGGCACGGTTGGTGACATCGAGTCGCTGCCATTTCTTGAGGCCATCCGTCAGTTCCGGCGCGAAGTGGGCAAGGAGAATGCGATGTTCATGCATCTCACGCTCGTGCCCTACATCGCTGCGGCGGGCGAAGTGAAAACCAAGCCCACACAACATTCCGTGCGTGAACTCATGGAAATCGGTATTCAGCCCGACTTCCTGATCTGCCGCAGCGAGCGTCCGCTCACCGAAGATGTGAAGCGCAAGATTGCGCTGTTCTGCAACGTGGATTTCGGCAATGTGATCGAGAGTCCCGATGTGGGATCGATCTACCAAATCCCGCTGGTGTTTGAGCAACAGAACTTTGCCGATCGTGTGATGGAGCGCCTGCATATGACGGGGCACGCGCCTGATCTGTCGGCGTGGCGCGCCATGGTGCAGCGTGTGACGCATCCGCGCGAACACGTTCGCATTGCCGTGGTTGGCAAATACACCGACTACGCGGACAGCTACAAGAGCGTGCAGGAAGCACTCATCCACGGCGGTATCGCCAACGATGTGGGCGTGGATATCACGTGGTGCTCGAGCGACGCGTTCACCACGCCGGAAAAGGCACGCGAGATTCTGGCGGGTTACGACGGGCTGCTCGTGCCTGGTGGCTTTGGTGTACGTGGCGTCGAAGGCATGGTGGAAGCCATTCGCGCCGCTCGCGAAACGGGTAAACCATTTTTCGGCATTTGTCTCGGCATGCAAGCCGCGATCATCGAGTTCTCGCGGAATGTGGTGGGGCTCGATGACAGTCACTCCAGCGAGTTCGCGCCGGAGTGCGCCGACCCGGTGATTGCCCTGCTCGATTCCCAGCGTGAAGTCACCGACAAGGGCGGCACGATGCGCCTTGGTGCCTATCCGTGCCGCTTGCAGCCGGGCTCGCGCGCGGCCGAAGCGTACGGCGCGGAAGCCGTCAGCGAACGCCATCGTCATCGCTACGAAGTGGCGAACCGCTACCGCGACACATTCGTCGCCAATGGCCTCAAGCTCAGCGGCCTGTCACCGGATAACTCGCTCGTGGAAATGATCGAGTTGCCCAATCATCCCTGGTTTGTGGGTTGCCAGTTTCATCCGGAGTTGCAATCGCGTCCGCTGCGTCCGCATCCGCTGTTTACCGGCTTTGTGAAAGCGTGCGCCGCAGACGCTGCGCAAACATCTCCGAGTGGAAGCTGACGTGTCGCAGCTGACGTTTCCGTCGAATGCGCTCTTTCTTATTGCGGGGCCGTGTCAGCTTGAAGACGATGCGCTCAATCTACGCGTCGCGGAATCGCTGGCGCGTCTCGCGGAGCGGGTGCCCGGTGGCGTGATCTACAAGGCGTCGTTCGACAAAGCCAATCGCTCCAATCCCGGTGCGACGCGCGGTGTGGGGCTCGAGGCAGGCCTCGCGGCGCTCGATCGCGTGCGCGCCGCCACCGGGCTGCGCATTCTCACCGATGTGCACGACGCATCGCAGTGCGCACCGGCGGCCGAGGTGGTGGATGTGCTGCAGATCCCGGCGTTCTTGTGCCGTCAAACCGATCTGCTGGAAGCAGCCGGCGCCACCGGGCGTCCGGTGAATATCAAAAAAGGACAGTGGATGCACCCGGAGGGCATGCTCGGCGCAGTGCGCAAGGTGGAAGGCGCGCGCGCCGGGAGCGGACGCGATGGTATTGCCGTGACGGAGCGCGGCACGTTCTTCGGCTACGGCGATCTCGTCGTGGATATGCGTGCATTTGCCCGAATGCATCAAAGCTGCGGCGTGCCCGTGATCATGGATGGCACACACAGTGTGCAGCGACCGGGGCTCGGCACGGACGGCGCCAGCGGTGGCGCGCGCGAGTTTGTGGCCACACTCACGCTCGCGGCCGTGGCCTCAGGCGCACACGGGCTGTTTCTTGAGACGCATCCCGATCCGGACAACGCGCCGAGCGACGGGCCCAACATGCTGCCGCTCGACGCGCTCAGCGATCTCGTCGACCGCGCGGTGGATATCTGGGCCCGGATTCACGCATGACGAGCGATTCTGGACAGGAACTACCACCCCTCCGGCTCTCCGCACCGGTTGTTGATCCGGCGCTGGCTCGTCGAATTCGAATAGTGGGTCTCGATATCGACGGCACTCTGACCGATGGTGGCGTGTATCTCGGGGCAGGGGCGGACGGTGACCGCTCCATTCCTTTCGAATTCAAGCGTTATGACATTCAAGACGGCCTCGGCGTGACGCTGCTGCGACAGGCGGGGCTCAAGGTGGCTATTGTAACCGGTCGCGTTTCGGCGAGCGTGGAGCAGCGTGCGCGCGAACTCCAGGTCGATGCGGTGGCGCAAGATGCATCGGCTCGCAAGCTGGCGGCGTGGAATCGTGTGTTGGCTGATCTCGGCTGCACGCCCGACGAAGCCGCGTTTATTGGCGACGATCTGCCCGACCTGCCGATTTTGCGGCGGGTGGCGCTGCCGGTGGCGGTGGCCAACGCCGTTCCCGAAGTACTGCGCGCGAGCACGTGGCATCTCACGCGCAGCGGCGGTCATGGCGCGGTCCGCGAGTTCGCCGAGGGGTTGCTCGACGCGCGCGATGAATGGCACCGCGCTGTTGAGGAGTATGTACGCGGTCGTTCCGGGGAATCGGTATGAGCGCCTCTGTGACTGTGCCCGTGACTGTGCCCGTTGTCGAGCGCGGCGCGAGCGAATCGATCGTCGCCCGAGGCCGTCGTGTGCTGGAGCTCGAACGTGATGCGCTCGACGCATCGGCGAAGTTGCTCGGTGATGACTTCGCACGTGCGGTGGGGTTGATCGCGGCGTGCAAGGGACGCGTGATTGTGGCCGGTGTGGGGAAGTCCGGGTTGGTGGGGCGGAAGATTGCCGCCACACTCACGTCAACCGGAACACCCGCCATGTTTCTGCATCCCGTGGAAGGTGTGCACGGTGATCTCGGCATCGTCGGCCCCGACGATGTGGCCATTCTGTTGTCCAAGAGCGGCGAAACGGCTGAACTGCTCGGACTCATTGACGCATTGGCACGAATGGGTGTACGCATTGTGGCGATGACCGCCGATCGTACCTCGCGCCTGGCACGCTACGCCGACGTTGTGCTCGATCTTGGCGTGCGCGAGGAGGCATGTCCGCACGATCTGGCGCCCACCACCAGCACCACGGTGACACTCGCACTGGGTGACGCACTGGCGGTCGCATTGCTGCAGGAACGTGGCTTTGGCGCTGAGGATTTTGCGAAGCTGCATCCCGGTGGCGCGCTCGGTCGCAAGCTGCTCACGAAGGTGCGTGATGTGATGATCACGAGTCCGCTTCCGACCATCGATGTGCACGCGACCATGCGAGAGGCGACCGTGTGCCTCGCCGGCAAGCGCGGTATCGCCATTGTGGTCGAGGGTGAAGTGATGCGCGGCGTCATCACGGCCGGTGACTTGGCGCGATTGCTCGAGCGTGAGCCGGATGCACTGTCGATTCCTGCGATGCGCGTGATGACGGCTGATCCGCGCGCAGCGTGTGAGTCGGAGCTGGGCAGCGCAGTGGTGCATCGCATGGAAACCCACGGCATCATGGCGATGCCGGTGCTCGATGAACACGATCGACTGGTTGGTGTGGTGCATCTGCACGATCTCATGCGTGCGGGAGCGGTGTGATGCGGCGTACACATTGGGGAATTCGTGCCACGGTGTCGTGTGCAGCGCTGTTGGCCGCTTGCGCTGATTCCTCCGGCACCGCACCGCGTGCCAGTTCTGACACTATTCTGCCCGACTCGGCCGAGCAAATCGTGTTTGGCACGCGCGTATTCCTCACCAATAATTCGGTGGCCAAGGGCGAGCTGCTTGCTGACAGCTCGCTCACCTATGACAATGGGAATCGTCTCGAGCTATTTCGGTTGAATGTTACGTTTTTCGACGAAACCGGTGCAAAGGACGGGCGGCTTACAGCGCGGGAGGGCACCTACGACAAGCGTCTCAATCGCCTCGAAGCGCGCGGCGACGTGATCGTGGTTCGCGAAAGTGGCGTGCGTCTTGAAACACCGCAGCTCGTGTATGACCAACTCCGCAATCAGATTTTCAGTGACAGCGCGTTCGTGCTGAATGAACCGCCCAAGCGCCAGATCACCGGTGTCGGGTTCGAGTCCGATCCGCAGCTCACCAAGTTTCGTGTGATGAAGCAGGCCAAGGGCGTCGCGCCGGTGACGGTAGAGCGTCCATGACGGTAGAGCGTCCATGACGGCGGGGAGTCCGTGATCGTAAGGCGTGAATCGGCGCGTGGCGTATTGGTTGCGCTGATCGCGGTGAGTGTACTGCTCGCGGGTTGTTTCGGCGGCCGACGTGGGCGCGCGCCGGCGCCCGGTACAGCGCCCGCTGATTCTGCGGCGGCTCGCGACTCCGCTCGGCCGCCGCTCACACGCGACGATTCGATGCGCGTGGATTCGGCCGTGGCCGCAGCGCGCCGCGACAGCCTGTTGGCCGATTCTACGCGCCGCGACTCGCTCGTGCGCGACACCACTGACACCATCACGCGCCGCGCCGACAGCGCAAGAACGGTGACGGTGCCTGTGAAGCCGAAGCCCAAGCCGGCCCCCAAGGAGTGCGTGCTCGATTTCAACGAGAGTCCGCCCGAATCGCGTCTGATTAGCAATCTGCTCAATGATGGCTCCCGCACGACATTCATTGGCGGCGGCATGGTGGCGCGCTGTCAGGGTGATCCGCAAACGATTCGCGCCGACAGCGCCGAGCAGTACGAGAGCATCGAGATGCTCGTACTGATTGGCAATGTGGTGTTTGAAGAACCGGGCAAGATGCGGGTCACCGCTCCCAACGCCACGTACTTCGCGGGCGAGGAGCGATTGGTCGCGACCGGCGGTGTGGTGGCCACCGACCTGCCTACCGGTTCGACGTTCACCGGTCCCACGATTGAATATTTTCGCGCCGGTTCACGTCGCCCGTTCTCACGCCTGTACGCGCCGCAACGTCCCACGATGCGTCTGGTCGAGAAGGATTCCACCGGCGCCGAACAGCCACCCGTCAGTATCACCGCCAATCAGTTCGAGCAAAGTGGCGACTCGACACTCGTGGGGTGGGGTGACGTAGTGATCGATCGCGAACAGATTACGGGTCGCAGCGACAGTGCCTCGTTCGACAAGCTCACCGAGAAGGCGCGCCTCATCCGCAACGCCTTCATCATGTCGCGCGATACCACGCGTCCGTTTCGGTTGGTGGGCGATTCTATCGACATGTTCAGCACGGACCGCAAGCTGGAGCGCGTGGTTGCTTTGCATCGCGCATCAGCCACGAGCAACGACGTGACGATGCGCGCCGAACGTGTGGAGATGCGGCTCGATTCGCAGGTGGTGAACCGCGCGTGGGCCTACGGTCCCGGTCGCGCGTACGCCGAAACGTCGTCGCAGTCGCTGGAGGCTGACTCCATCGAGATCCTGATGCCGGCGCAACTCGTGCAGGCGTTGCATGCGGTGGGACGTGCGCTGGCGTTTGGGACGCCCGATAGCCTGCGGATTAGAATTGCCGAAAAAGATGTGCTCTCCGGCGATACCATCGTCGCACTCTTCGACACGGTGACAACAGCTCCCGATACAACTCCGAAGAGCTCAATCACGCGCGTGATCGCCACGCTCACCGCGAGCGCGCGGTACCAGATTCCGTCCAGTCGCGGTGCCTGGTGCCCGCCCGGTATCAACTACGTGCGGGGCAAGCGCATTGTCGTGGACTTCGATTCCGGCAGCGTGCGCACCGTGAGTGTTGACTCGCAGGCATCAGGTGTATTCCTGGAGCCGTCCGCCGACTCGATGGGCGACTCGACGTCGATGCGATGTGCGTTGCCGTCCGACAGTGCGAAGCGCGACACCGTCAAGCCCGACTCGCTGACACCGCCCGTGACACCGCCCGTAACACCGCCGCCGTCTGGCACCGTGCCGCCGCCGGCGTCTCTCCGCGCGTCGCGGTCACTAACTTTCCGTAACACGCCAACGTCGTTGCCGTTCGACGTTCCACGACGTCGCGGCGACCGGCTGTGGCGTGCGCCCACTCATCTGCGACTCGCGTCATGAGCGAGCGTGTGCCTCATTCCCTCCCCGAATCCATGCCCGACGACGTGACCGCGCCTGCGTCCGAACACATCGAGGAGCCGTTGAGCGTGACCGTGCAGTCGCTGCTCGATCGGCTTGAGACGGGTGATCTGTCGCAAGCGGTGGCCGTTCGGGCCTTGATCATGGCCGCGACCGAGGGGAGCGCGTCGTTCGGCTCCTCGGAACGAGACGGAGGGGCCTCGCTGTACGCCATTGCCGGCGCCTATCGAAGCCTCAAGCTCGCGTCGCTCGCGGCTGAGGGTCGCAACACGGCCTCGGCATCTGACCGTCTGAGCGATGAGGAGGTCCAGCATCATCTGTCGCACGTCGTGCTGCCCGCGCTGGCGGCTGACGGTGTCGTGACCCTCCCGCCCGCTGGCCTCACTGCCCCCGACGCGCATGTGCGCCTGGCGCCGGAACTCTGGCAGGCGGTGCTCGCCGCGCCCAATACGATCCTCTCGCGGCTTCGCGAAACAGGAGAGCATCACGCGGTGCGGCATCCCACTCCTCACCACGTGCCGGTAGTGGGTGGCAGCGAACTGGCCGCCACCGGACTCGTCAAGATGTACCGCGGCCGAGCCGTCGTCAAAGACGTGGCGCTGCGACTCCGACAGGGCGAAATCGTGGGCCTGCTTGGCCCGAACGGTGCCGGCAAGACCACCACCTTTTACATGATCGTGGGCCTCATCGCGCCCATGCTCGGCAGCATTACATTCGACGGGCAGGACATCACCCGCATGCCGATGTACAAGCGGGCGCGGCTCGGGATCGGCTATCTTGCGCAGGAACCGTCCATCTTCCGCAAACTCACCGTGGAAGACAATATCATGGCGATTCTCGAGACGCTGGATCTCTCGCGCGATGAACGGTACGCGCGCCTGGAACAGTTGCTCGACGAACTCAAGATCAAACATCTGCGGCGCAGCAAGGCGTTTCAGTTGTCTGGGGGCGAACGACGTCGGTTGGAGATTACCCGTGCGCTGGTCACCGAACCCAAGTTCATGATGCTCGACGAGCCGTTTGCCGGGGTCGATCCAATCGCCGTCGACGACATTCAGAAGATCGTGGCCGAGTTGCGGTACCGGGGGATCGGCGTCCTGATTTCAGACCACAATGTGGAGCAGACACTGGACATCGTGGATCGGGCGTACATCATGTATGATGGACAGGTAAAGGCCGCAGGCACGGTACGCGACCTCGTATTCGACGACAACGTCTCCAGGATGTATCTTGGTCCCACCCTGACCGCGCGTCTCCGCGTGCGGTTCGCTGAGACCGCCGCCGAGGCCCCCGCGCCATGAGAACCGGCTTGCAGCAGAGTACTTCGCTTCGTCAGGAGCTGAAGATCAACCCACGCCTGTATCAGGCGATGGATCTGTTGTACATGCCGTTGCTGGATCTTCAGCAACATCTCAAGCAGGAGTTGCTCACCAATCCATTTTTGGAGCTGGTGGAGCCGGATGACGAAGAAGCGGACGCGAACGACGACAGCGATGAGCAGTCGGAGCCGGAGAATCTTGAAGAGGGCGATACCGTCGCCGAGGCCGAACCGGAAAAGTCGGGCGATGACGATATCGACTGGGAAGGCGTGCTGCTCGATGGCTTCGAGACCGGTGGCCAGCGGGAAGAGGCCGACCAGCGCGAGTGGTATGAGCCGGTCACGGTGGCCACGAAAGACCTGTCCGACCATCTCAAGGAGCAGATTGCGCTGCTTGAACTGACGCCGCGACAGGAGCTGCTCGCCGAGGAGTTTATCGGCAACCTCGATGAGGCCGGGCACCTGGCGGCCACGCTCGAGGAAATCCGCGACGGTGTGAACGAAGTGCTCGCACGCGCGGCCGAAGAGCACGATTTGCCGCCAACCACACCCGTGAGCGACGATGAGGTGCTGGCCATGCTGCGCATCATCCAGGACCTCGATCCCGCCGGTGTTGGCGCGCGCGATCTTCGCGAATGCCTGCTGTTGCAACTGCACGCCATGGGTGCCCGCGGAACGCTCGCCTGGCGCCTGGTCGACGAAGCGTTCGAGGAACTCGTCGCGCACCGATGGAGCGAAGTGTCCAAGCGATTCGCGATCAATGCGCAGGAAGTGCAGGACGCGGCCGATGAAGTGTCGCGCCTCGACCCGAAACCGGGACTGCGCTACTCGGCGAGCAGCGAAGACTACATCGTCCCCGATCTCGTGATTGACAAGATTGACGGGCAGTATCACGTCTTCCTCAACGACGGCAATCTGCCGCGCCTCAAGCTGAGCCGTTCGTATCAGGAGCTCGCACGCGACCGCAAGCATTTCGACGCGGAGAGCAAGGAGTTCATTGCGTCCAAGCTCAACTCGGCGAACTGGATGATTCAGGCGATCGAGCAGCGCCGGCAAACCATGCTCAAAGTCATGCACTTTATCGTGGACCGGCAACGCGATTTTTTCGAGCGCGGTGTGCAGTATCTGCGTCCGCTCACCTTGCGTGAAGTTGCCGAAGCGGTGGGCATGCATGAATCCACGGTGAGCCGCGTGACAAACGAAAAATTCGTGCAGACGCCGCGCGGTGTGCTTCCGCTCAAGTTCTTTTTCTCGTCCGGGCTCGCCACGTCCGACGGCGACGACGTCTCGGCGCGCGGCATCAAGGACCAGCTTGAAAAGCTGGTGGTTGGCGAAGATGCCTTGAACCCGCTCACCGATCAGGCGATCGTGGAAATCCTGCAGCGCACGGGTGTGCAGATCGCGCGCCGCACGGTGGCCAAGTACCGCGATCAGCTCGGTATTCTGCCGGCCCGCATGCGGCGGCGTGTCTGAGCGCATGACGGCGGTGACGACACCTGCCGACTTCGCGGATACACGGCGCCGCGTCAGCGCGCCGGCCACGCTGGACGTGAGCGTGCTGGTGCCCGCGAAAGATGAGGCACAAAACCTGCCGCTGTTCATGGAGCAGGCGGAGGCCACGTTTGCGGGGCTCGACACGCGCTTTGAAGTCCTCGTGATTGACGACGGCTCATCAGACAGCACATGGGCTGTGCTACAGGAGTTGCAGGAGCGCTATTCGTTTCTGCGCGCCGTGCGACACCGCACGCAACGCGGCATTGCCGAAGCGCTGCGCACCGGCTGGCTGCACGCGCGTGCCGACGTGCTCGTGTTTTACCCAGCCGATCTGCAGTTCAAACCCGAGGATATTCCGCGACTCGTCGCGCCGATTCTTGCGGGGGAATCGGATATGGTCACGGGCTACAAGCAAGGCAAGTACGAAAAGGCCTTCGTGTCGCGCATTTACAACGGACTCAGTCGGCGGCTATTCCGCGTGAGTGTGCGGGATCTCAACAACGTGAAGGCGTATCGCCGCGAGATCATGGCCGCGCTGCCGATGCGTCCCGATTGGCATCGCTACATGATTGTGCTCGCCGCCAATCAGGGCTACACGGTGAGCGAGATTCCCGTGCCGCTCTATCCCCGGCACGCGGGCGTGTCGAAGTTCGGACTCGGGCGCATTCCAGTCGGTGTGCTCGACATGCTCGCGGTGTGGTTCGAATTACGCTTCGGACAGAAGCC
>JBBRDP010000078.1:0-14708 GCA_038203795.1 Gemmatimonadales bacterium | reverse complement strand
TTCTCGTCGATCGACGCGAGGATGTATCCACGCGACGCAAGCAGCTCGCCCAGCCACGCGTAGCCCGGATCGGAGAAGTCCTTCATGTCGTGATTGCCATGCACGATCAGCACGAGCGGAAACGGGCCGTCTCCCTGTGGGTACCAGACGCGCGCGTTGAGCGGAAATGCCTTGGTGTCGAATCCCCAGTATTTGCGGCGGTTCTTGGCCACACCCCCGGCGTACGACACAAATGGCGACGCATCCACCGTTCCGGTGCGATAGGCCACCGAGTCGCGATACTCCGGACGGCGCAGGTCCTTGCCGCTCCCGTAGTACAGGCGCTGCACCGCAAACGTGCCTGGCCGGCCGGGGTGCGGCGCCGAGATGGTGCGGTTGGCGAGCACCCGGGACGCGTCGGACGGAGCGATTTTGGGCGGCTGGGTGAGACAGGCGCCGGTCGCGGCGAGCAGGGCCAGGGCGGCGGTGCGCAGGGAGGGCGTGATGGCGTTGGACACGTCGGGAGATTTAGTCCCCAACGCAGTGATTCGCCACGCAAACCATCTGCCTCTCGCGCCGCCCGCGCTCGCGATGCACCATTCCCGCATGGACCGTCGCCGATTTGTCACCAGACTCTCGGGAGCCGCGCTGGCGCCCGCCGTGCTGCCGGGCTTTCTCCCGGAGGCCATCCGCCGTCTCGGGGAATCGACCGCGGTGGCCCACTCGCGCGGCGCCCCGCTGCCGCTCACCGGCATGCCCGATGCCTACGCCGAGTCGCTCGCCGCTGACGAAGATTTTTGGGAGCCGATCCAACGGGCCTTCGATGTCGATCGCACGCTCACGAATCTCAACAACGGCGGCGTGTCGCCAACGCCCACACACGTGCTCGACGCGATGATTCGCGATCTGCGTTTCTCGAACGAGTTGCCGGTGCGCCACATGTGGCAGATTCTCGAGCCACGTGTCGAAGTGGCACGACGGGATCTGGCGCGCGAGTTCGGCTGCGACACCGAAGAAATGGCCATCACGCGCAATGCGTCCGAGAGCATGGAAACGCTCATCCTCGGACTCGATCTCACGCGCGGCGACGAAGTCATCGTCAGCAACCAGAACTATCCACGCATGCTGACGGCCTGGCGACAGCGCGAACGACGCGACGGCATCGTCGTGCGGAGCATTTCGTTCCCCGTACCGCCGCCGTCGCCGCAGCTGATTGTCGACGCCGTCGCAGCCGCGATCACGCCGCGCACGCGCGCGATCGAGCTGCCGCACATCACGAATCTCTCAGGACAGATTCTGCCGATTCGTGCGATCACGGCGTTGGCCCGTCCCCGTGATATCGCCGTGCTCGTGGATGGTGCGCACGCGTTTGCGCACTTCCCGTTCACCCGCGATGAACTCGACTGCGACTACTACGGCACGAGCCTGCACAAGTGGTTGTACGCGCCGATCGGGACGGGATTCCTGTACGTACGCAAGGCAAAGCAAAAAGCGATGTGGCCGCTCATGGCCGCCGATCCAGAACTTGATGAGGATATTCGCAAGTACGAGCAGATCGGAACCCATCCGGCGGCGAATCACAATGCGATTCCGATCGCGATGGCGTTTCATCGCGGCATTGGCGCCGAACGCAAGTACGCCCGACTACGATTTCTGCGCGACCGCTGGGCCAGGCGCGTGATCGCCGACGGAGGCGGGCGCATCAAGCTGCTCACGCCGCTGGAAGGACGCGATGCGGGCGGGATTGGGCTGGTGTCGGTAGACGGATTGCCTGTGAACGACCTGGTGGGGTGGCTGTTTGCCAAGCACCACATCGTGTCGACGCCCATCACCCACCCGGAGTTCTCGGGGGTCCGTATCACGCCCAATATCTACAGCACGCTCGACGAGATCGATGGGTTCGCCGAGACCCTGCTGCTCGCCGCACGGAAGGGCATCGCGTAGCCGGTTCCCTGAAACCTCTCGGGCGTTTGTCCGTTAGGAACAACACACGGAGGTCATCATGATGTTTATTCTGTCCTTGGCGATTGCCATGGTGTTGGCGATCGCGATACACGGCGCAACACGCCGTTTCGTACGTGATCGGTTGCGGTATGTGGAAACGGCGCAGCGCGCGCTCGCGCCGTGGCTCGCCGGTGGCGCGGCCGCCATCGTGTCGGCGCCCGTGATGTGGTTGCTACCCCTCGTGGGTGCCGGCACCGCGATCACCGTAGGCATTGCGGTGGGCATGGGTGTGGCCAACGGTGCACGCGATATCAAGCGCGGTACGTCGCCGGTTGTGTACGGTCCGTAAGCGTGCAATCACGGCACCGCGACGCGGCCGTGCTGTGGTTACATCCAGTACTCGTACCGGCCGGTGAGCAACACGTAGGCCGACAGACACGCATTGGTCACAGCGTGAACAAGCACGATGTCGCCCAGTGATTTGGTGCGCCACATCCACCAGTTGTAGATCACGCCGCACGCGAGGCCGACCTCCCAATACGGGCCGTGCTCGCTGGCGAACAACAGAGCGGTGCCCACGAACGCCAGTGTCGTGTACGTGCCGAGTTGCACCTTTTGCCAGTCGGGATTCACGAGCCAGCGTGGCAACCAGCCGCGCCAGAACAGCTCCTCGATCACCGGCACGAGCAGTGCCGCGCGCGCCAAGCGGAGTGCGACCACGAGCGGATCGGCAAACTCCTCAGGCGGAATCGTGGTCTTGATGGATCCGGTCACGCTGTTCTGGAACAGCCAGTGATCGCGCCAGCCGGTGATCAGCGCGTCCGGGGCAATCCACATGACAAACACGGCCACGCCGAGCGCGATCGACCCGAAGGCGTGCTTCACGCGCATCGCGGCCAAAATGTCGCGCGAGAAATACCACAGCGTACCCACAAGCAGCAGCACGCGCAGCACCGATTCGTACGGCTGCGGAATCGGCAGCTTTGGCATCACCGCCAGTAGCAGCATGAAGATCGCAAACGGTGCGACCCAGCCAAGGGCGGGGTACTTGTGTGTCAGCGAAGAGTTGGTGTCGGTCATCTTGATAAATGGCGGGAGCCGTCACGGGCCGGACGAGACGCGGTCTGGCAGGGTCACACGCCGGGCGCTGCTTCGCACCTACGGCAGCAACGTGGCTTCGACGTCCCGCACCGCGATGCGCGCCTCCGCGTGAGCGCCGGAGGCGGCAGTCACGCGCACAATATGCGTTCCGGGGGCGAGCAGCCAGCGGGACGCGACGTGCGGCTGCCCGTCCACGGTCCACGTCAGCGCTTCCTCGGCGTGCGCGCCGCTCGCTCTGAGGGCCACAGTAGCCACGGAGCGGGCCGGACCAACGGGAAGCACAAAGACATCGCCATCCCTCGGCGAAAGCACCTCCAGCGGCCTGCCAGGGGCCCTCACAGCGCTCGGCGAGGTCGACGAGGCCAGCGTGCGCCGCACTTGCGCCCGTTCCCACTCCGCAAAACGCGACGGCAACACGACCGCCCCATCGCGGTGCCAGTCATCGGGCGCGAGCGGAGGTGTGCCGGCCAACCGCCATTCGTCCACGCCGTCACACGCCGCCGTGGCGCCGAGCCCGGACGTACGACACACGCGCTCGTGCTGCGCTCCATGCTGTGCGGGTGATGGCAACAGCCCCGGCGCGCGGCGCTGCGCGGTCGCGAGCACGACCCGGCGTAGCAGTGGGCCGGCTCCCGCGATACCGGAGACCGCCGACATTGGCGTGCCATCAAAGTTGCCCACCCATGCGGCCACGGTGAACCCACCGGAGACGCCCACGGCCCAATTGTCTGTGAAGTGGCGGCTTGTGCCGGTTTTCACGGCCACGGGAAAGGGAAAATCGAACACGGCCGCTTCACCGAATCCGCTCAACCGCGCATCGGCGTCGGTGAGGATATCGAGCGTCAACGCGGCCACGTCGGCGCGTACCACACGTGTTGCGGCCGGCCGCGACGAATCGGCGAGCAGTCGACGCACGGGCGAATGCGAGCCGCCGTTGGCGAGGGCGCGAAACCCGTTGGCCAGTTCGAGCAGTGTGACCTCACCGTTGCCAAGCGCCAGTCCGAGGCCGTAGTGATCAGCGCTTCGCGTGAGCGACGCAAAGCCGGCGCGATGCAATACACCGAGCAACGCCGATGCGCCGAGTGCATCGGCCAGTTGGACGGCCGGCAGGTTGAGCGAGCTGCCGAGGGCGACGCGCGCGCGAACCGGTCCGCGAAATTGGCGGTCGTAGTTGCGTGGGCGATACGGTCCGGTGGACGTCATCCACGTGCGCGGAATATCGTCGAGAATCGAGGACGCACCGTACCCGCGCTCAAACGCCAGCGCGTAGAGAAACGGCTTGAGCGCTGAGCCCGGTTGACGCCGCGACGTGACCATATCGACCTGACCACGGACCGCATCAAAATCCGGGCTGCCAACCCACGCCAGCACATCACCGGTCGCGTTGTCGAGCACAACGACTGCAGCCTGCTGTACATGCTGTTCGGTGAGCGATTGCACTACCTGTCGGACATCACGTTCCACATCCAGTTGCAGCGCGTAATCGAGCGTGGTGCGGATCGGCGCGCCACCTGCGTTGGCGTGCTGGGTGCGATCGCCGCTGTCGAGTGACGCAAGCACGCGCGTGGTAAAATGCGGTGCGCGAAACACGGCACCAGGCAACATCGCGGCACGTACCGGCTCGTGTTCCGCGAGCGCGCGTTCGCCTGATGAGAGATAGCCGGCGCGTTCGAGTGCCTGCAACACGACACGTCGACGTTCAGCCGCGCGTTCTGGTGCGCTGATCGGATTGTTGCGCGCGGGTGAACGGGCAATGCCTGCGAGCAGTGCCGCGCGACCGGGACCGAGTCGCGCCGCCGAACTGCCAAAATACAAACGCGCTGCCGCTTCCACGCCCACCGCGCCCTGACCGAGTGGGACACGATTGAGGTATTGCTCGAGCAACTCGTCCTTGGAGTAATGCTGCTCCAGGCGAACGGCCCACGCCACTTGCTGCACCTTGCCAATGAATCCGCGGTCATGACTGCGCAGCAGTCGCGCCAACTGCATGGTGATCGTGCTGGCCCCTGAGACCACGCGTCCGGCGAGCAGATTGTCGCGCGCCGCGCGCGCCACCGAACTCCAGGAGACGCCACGATGGTCGAGAAAACGGCGATCTTCCGCCGCGATGAAAGCGGCCGAAACTGCGGGGTCCATTTGTGCAATCGGGACCCACCGCCATCGTTCGCCACCAGGTGCGCGTGTGTTGCGCAGCGGGACGCCGTCGCGGTCGGTCAGCGTAAGACCCAGTGACGCGGGTGGCGCCATGACGTTGTCGTCGGGCGGTGTGAACACCCACGCGGCTGTGCCGAGCGACACCGCGCACACCGCAGTCGCGACTCCGGTGAACACGCGCCGCAGTGTCGCGCGTGAGGGCACGGTGAGGCGCACGTCAGCGCGGCGGTACAATGGTGAACACACTGCCTTCGGTGCGTCCGAACACCGACGGATCGTACATCTCTTCGGCGAACGCCGGTGGACGCACGAATTGTCCCGGCGTGGTCGCGCGAGCGAGATAGCTCAGCGTGAAACGACCGGGGAACACCGTGGTTGCCGACCACGTCACGCGGTCATCGCGCAGCTCGCGATGTTCGAATGGTGTCCAGTAGCCCGCGTCCCAACGGCCGCTACTCCACGCAGTCATCGGGTCGTCTTCGTCGCCCCACCAGAAGGCGCCGCGCGTGCCCACCGGTGTTTCGCTCACCCTCGGGCCGGATTCGGTAAGCACCGATGTGCGCAGCGACAGATCGACCGGTTCCAGACCAGCGGGCAGCGGGTCTTCAACGGAGACGAAACGTCGCTCAAACGGCACCGTGATGCGCACACGCACGCGCACCAGTGCACCGGCATTCGCCTGCAAAATCGGATCGCCGGTGTCAGGATTCTCGGTCCATCGTTCCACCGTGATGCCACGATCGAGCGGGCGCGCGGGCGGCGTGCGGGAGACGGTGGAGAGTGTTGCGCTCGCGAAGAGTGACGCACCGGCGCCTAGCGGTGTGACCGTCAATGTGAGTGTGTCACCACGCGGTGCACCGGCACGTCCGAGCATTTGTTGCAGTGACAGTGTGGTGTCACCCGCTGTCGCGCCCGCCGGAACCTCGAACAGCGTCCGATTGCCGAGTGACACACGCACGCCGCGTTGCGCCGCCTGCCGCTGCCGCACCGCAACGGCCTGCAGTGCACGCACTGCGGTCGCCATATCCGGCGTCACGCCAAACCAACCACTGCCACCGCTCGCCTCATGCACCACCGATTCCACGAGCGCACCAACGAGCGGGTGCTCCGGATCGACGGCCATCGTGGCGCGCAGCAATGCGCCCGTCGCGCGCATGGGCGTGGCGAAGTAGAACCCGTCGCGGCTGAGTGTGTCGGGCAAAAACGCGCGGCGTCCGTCGCGCTGCACTTGCGACCACAGTCCCTCGAGCAGCGCGCGGGCTGGCGCACGATCTCCACGTTCAGCCACGATGCGTGCCAATCGTGCGCGATCGGCGGTGGAGAGCCGCGCCGCCTGCCGCAACAAATCGTTCTCGGCCGACACGTCAGCCCGACCCAACGCGCGCAACGCGTCGACGGCCGCCACATACTCGCCCAGCACGACCGACGGTGAGGCGTAGCTTCGCGAGATGGGCGTACGGCCCCGCGATGGTGCGTATTCTGATTCGGCTTCGCCCACGGCTTGCGTGAGATAGTCTGCGGCCCGCGCAAGGACCGACGAATCCACCGCTATCCCGACGGCGCGCGCTTCCACCAGCACCATGGCGGCGTGCGCGGTGAGCCACGGTGTGCTCCAGTCACCGGCGCTCCAATAACCAATGGCACCGTCACTTCGCTGACGCTGTTGCAGCGTACGGACCACGCGCGCGAGATCAGCGCGTGCGGTTGGTGGTGCTTGCTCGGCAGCGAGCAATGCAATGAGCGGCAACGCGGTGCTCGCGATCTGTTCCGTGCACGCCCACGGATACGTGCGTGCACGCTCGGCCGCCATGCGCACGAGCGTGAGCGGCGAACCGCCGAGCGACAGCGATAACGTGGAGCGCGCGAGATCGGCGTTATCGAGGAACGGCAGGGACAGCACACTGGCACCGCTGGCCATCACCGACGCGCTGGTCACGACCGGCCGCCCATCGGGGCGTATGGGGATCGTGAGTTGTACGGCGTCGCGATCACGTCCGCCTTGTGCATCGAAACGGAAGGTCACGGCGTCGCCTGCCGGAACGCGGAACGGGAAGCGCACCTCAACACCCTTGCCGGTTTCCACGCGTACGGTGCGATTGCGACTGCCGTTGATGGTGGCGCCGTCAGCGCGCGCATCAACACGCACGTTACCACTCGCGCCTTCGCGCCTGTTCACCGTGGTGCCGGCGTCGACGACATCGCCCGGTCGCACAAACCGTGGCACCGCAGGACGTGCGACGAGCGGACGGGTGACAAGCAGTGAGCTATCGCCGCTGCCGTAGCGATCACCGCGTGTGACGGCCACCGCCATGATGCGGAACGTGGTGAGATTGTCAGGCAGCACGGCAGTGGCTGTGGCCACGCCTGCCGGATCGGTGATCACGCTGCCGAGAAAAAAGGCCGTCGTGCGAAAACGCGATCGCAGCACGCCATCGCTGTCAGCACCACCACCTCCACCCGGTTCGCGCGTGGCCTTCTCACCTTCCGGTAGCTGCGGCGCGACATTGGCCAGCGTACTGGCCAGTGTGAGGCCAACACCGCGCGGTTGATAAAGCAGGTCCAGCGGATCGGGCGTGCGGAATCCCGTGAGCGAGAGCACCCCTTCGTCGACGGCCCACAGCGTGACTTCGCTACGCACGCCGCGACCATTCGCGTCGCGCACCGCGAGTCGCACGCGCGCCGTGTCACCTGGGCGATACTCGGGTTGCTCCGGCGCCACGTTCACGGTGAGTCGCTTTACTTCCGGCGTCACACGCAGCTCGGCGTACCCCACGCGAATTGCCGGACGCCCCGGATCGCCGATCGTGCTCGGCTTCTCCGTACGTCCCTTCGTCACGAGCATGGAGACGAACACATTGGGCGCGTGTGCTTCGGTGATCGGCAGTTTCAGTGTGGTGGTGCCGGAGCTCAATCGCAGCCGCTTCTGCTCGAGCACGCCCTCTCGCTCCACGGTGATCCACGCTTCTGCATCGGTGAATGGCGACGCGAACATGATGGTCGCGGTGTCGCCCGGAGCGTAGCGTGCTTTGTCGGCGATCACATCGAGCTTGAGCTGGTTGTCGTCGCTCCATGGCACCCAGCCGGGTCCGGTCACCCATCGCGTGAACGCGGTCACGGCTTCGCGACCGTTGGCATCACGCGCGGTGAGAATGAGCGAGTGCGCTCCGCCCTTGACCGGTGTGACCGCACACACGGCGTCTGTGGCTGCGGTTGTCACCGTGCAGCGTGACACGGTATCGGCGACCCACTCACCCACCATCTCGGCGGTACCGCCGCGCACGCGCTGCACACGGTGCCACTCGCGCCGCACCAGCACGCCACTCACTCGCACACCGGAGACGCGTTCGCCATTGGTGCGCACCGCACCGATGCGCACGCTGCGTGCCACGTTGGATGTCCAGAACCACTCGTCACCGGTAGGCTGCGCCGCGATGTAAAACGCGGCCGGATGCAGCACGGCCGATGTGCGTGCGCCCACGAGACGCCTGTTCACATCGCTCACGTTGGCGGACAGCGTGAGACGTACCGGTTGGCCCGGTGTGATGTCCGGTGCCGCGATGCTCAGATCGAGCGTCCCATTGGTTCCCAGTGAATCAAGACCGCTCGTGACAAATTCGGGACCATCATATCGCGTGTCGTTCTGCCAACCGTAGTCGCTGTCGCCCACGAGCCAGTTGTCGGTGCGCGGAATGTTCAGTTCGTAGGCCGAGAGACGCGTTTTCGTGAGCGACCACTGCACACCGGCACCGCCCATCGCGCCGCCGAACAGATAGCGCGCGCTCAGTCGCACGCCGAGTGTGTCGGCGGGCCGTGTGGGCTCACGTGTGGTCGCAATATCCACGAGAAATTCGGGCGGTCGAAACTCGGCGATGCGGTACGTCACATTCGCCAGGTCTTCCCACCGCAGCCGGTGTCTCCATTGCAGCGCGATCTGATAGGAACCGATACCAGCGTCAGCGGACACAGGCAGCGATACATTCGCCGTGCCGAACTCGGAGAGCACCACGGCTTGTGAATCAATCACGCGGTACTCGCGATCGCGCCGGATCCATCGCACCGTGTCGCGCGGGCCGGGTGCTTCGAGCGCGCCCAGTGCTCCGCCGCGCACGATGGCTTTGGCATACACGGTTTCACCGGGGCGATACAGATCTCGTTCCGTGAACACGGCCGCTGCGATTTTCGTGCGGTCCGTGCCATACGCCTCCGACAATCCGAAGCGCCACGGCGCGAGATCCGGGTCCTGATTGCGCACTGGTAACACAGCGCGATCGTCACCGAGTTCGACGGTCACGTAGCCTTCGTCGAGTCCTTCTTCGTACCCTTCGGTTTCCGGCGTCTCACCCGAACGCACCGGTGGACGTCGCCAGACAAAGTTGGCCAGCGGAACCATGCCGTCGGCATCGCTGGTACCGCGCGCCAGTACGCGTCCGTGCTGATCGTGCAGTGCGACCCTCGCATTCGCGCGAACCCCACCGTTGCGCGCGTCCGTCACCCACACTACGCCGTTGTCATCACCGATCTTGGCGTGCACGCCCAGGTCGGTGACCTGCACGAGCGCCAGGCGATACCAGTTCTCTTCGTCGTCGGTTGTGTCGCGCGTGGCGGCGTACTGGTCACGGACGCGGACGAGTTGCAATGCTGGAGCGGGACGTGCCGCTGTACCGGCTGGCAACGCAATCGCGACAATACGCGCCCGGTCGGGCGTGCGGGTGAGTGGCGTGCGTTGTTTCACAATGCGCGACTGCTGTGTTTGCCAGAATTCACGCCATGTCCATTCGCCGCCGGAGATGAGCTTGGCGACCATCGTGTCGGGGACGGGCAGTCGCTCGACCAGCAGCGTATCCACATTCATGGTGCGCACGGCCAACGTGCGAAATCCGGTGCGTTCCACGGTGAGACGACCGTACGGTGCCTGCACGTCGGGGGCGTAGCCGGTGGTGCGCACACCCACACTGGGATTGCCGGTGAGTGACTGGCCAAAGATATCGCGCAGTCCGGCGTTCATGATGAGCGCGTAGGTGCTGCGCGGCGACAAAGTGGTGCCGAGCCGCCACGAGTCTGAGATATCGGCCGTGTCGAGTTCTATGGGGACCGCCGGTGCGATGTTCATCGCGGCCGCCAGATCAACGCCGCGCACGGGCGTGGAGAACTTCAGCACGATCGGACCGTGGGGACACCACGTGAATCCGACACATCGTGCGGACTCGACGCGAAACGTGCCGTGCGTGCGGAAGGGCCACCGCACCATGCCGAGCGTGCGACTGCCGGAGCTGGCGGCCATTTCTCGCGGCGCCACCAGGTTCGCAAGGCAGTCCGCCGGCAGCGGGCGTTCCGCGACGAGTGTCACGCTATCCTGCGGTGGACCACCGGTCTGGGCCGGCACCAGTCGCACCGGGGACATCGCGCGGCCGTTCGCATCGCGGCATGAGGACGCGAGTTGCAGTACGGCAGTGCGTGCCACATCGGCGGCGCGCACCGGCGCGTCATACACGAGTGTGACACGGGTTTGGTGGGCCACGTGCACCGTGGTGTCGCGTCCGGTAACCGGAGTGCCCGCGACGAGCGTTGGCCCGCGCACACGAAAGGAGAATGTGTGCGGTGTGGCGAGTGCGCTGCCATCCATCGCGCGAAAGTCGGTGGAGACCACCACCTCGTACTGCTGGCCGCGTGGCAGCGGAGCGTTCGGGATCATGCGCAGCGTGACCGGATCGCGCCATTCGAAGCGACCGGCAATCGCGGGCGTGATGCGCACGATGCTGGCCGGGTCGACCGCGTCGTCGAGCGCGCCGGCGACGGGTCGGTCGAAGCTGACGATCAGCGTGTCGCTTGGGGCGGCGGTATCTCCCGGAGCGGAGCGGAGCACGCGCAGCGGATCGGGGGCCGCAGAGAAAGTGACGGCGAGCGCGACCGCAGCGAGGGGAGCGAAAGGGAGGCGCATGGAATGTGCAAGAGGAGCGTCAAGCAATCAGCGCGGTAGAGACGGCGACTATCGCGAGCCTCTGGGAAAGGTATCGATAAGCATGAGCGCAACGACCAGAAAGAACAGTGCGAAGAAAAAGATCAGAATCGCCGGCGATCGACTGCCCGATGGCACCACGGTCGCAATCAGCAACAGCGAAACGCAGGCGCCCACAAAGACACGAAAGAGTTGCCGGTCGAACTGCGCAGGCTGCAGGCGCAAGTGCGGCGGAATCTTCCGCACCCGCCGCTCGGCTTTCATGATGCTCTCGAAGGCGCGATTCTCGAACTTCATCCAGCGAGCACCGACGCGTTGGAATAACCCGTTCGGCGGCACAGGATTCATGCGAGACCGCTCCGTGGAACGGCCGCGTCTTCGCGCACCAGCCACGCCAGGGTGCCGGCGAAATCGAGCTTCAGCACATCGCCGGCGCCGTGCGAGATGCGGACACTCATCGAGTGCGGTGCCGTAGGATTGTCGGTAAACAGCGTGTCGCCCTCGACGCGGTAGCGCAACTGAATGACCTGATCGGAGCCGCCCGCATCAACATGGTACCGCAGTTCTCCATCGGGTTTGAACTCCATGCGCACGCCAGGTGCGAAGTCGAGTGCCGAGTCGGCGCGCATGAGACGCCACGTGCCCAATAACCAGTCGTGCATTCGCGCGTCTCCCCGCCGAAACGCTCAGTGCGGCTCATCCGCCCCGTCTGTGTTGCAACCTCAGCCGATCGCCGCAGGGAAGCAAGGGGCGGGAGCTCCCGGGACCAATGCGCCGAGCAGGTCAGGGCGTCCAGAGGGTGGGCGCGCTGGCCACGCCCGTGCGGCTGATGGCATAGACGGCGACTGCGCTTGTGGGCTGTGAGGCGTTGCCCGCTGGTATGTTGATGGTGTTGGTGGCGATGGGGAGCACGCGTGAGCGCCACGTCGTCCCGTCACGCCAACGCACCAACCACCAGCGCACCACGGGGTCGGGTGCGCTCGTGACACGCACCGTGCGCGCCCCGGCGGCTGATGCCGCGCCAACTGTGAACACCGGCGCGACCGGCTGCGAGGCGTCGAGCCAGGGAGTCGCCGGCACCACGGCGTCGCTGGCGTACACGGACGCGGCGAGCAGCGTGGCCAGACCACCGCGGTTTTGCATGACCGACGTGGTGTTGTAGAGGATCGCACCCGAGGGGCCGCCAGCGGCACTCACGCGGGCGCGCGTCGACACAATCTGTCCTTCAATCTCGCTCGCGACATACGCGCTGCCTGTCCCGTCCGCCACACGATAGGCCGCCAGGCCCGGCCAAAGGTGCCGCTGCATGGTGTTCTGTGTCATCCACCAATCGAGCAGCGTGTTGAATGGCTGCCCGCTCGAGTTGCGCGCCCAGTATAACTGCGGTGACAGGTAATCCACCCACCCACGATTGAGCCACAGTCGCGAGTCGGCAAAGATGGAGGCGTACGAGTCGAGCCCGACGATGCCGGGGGGCGTGCCGGGGCGCCAGATACCAAACGGACTGATGCCCACGCGCACCGTTGGCGACTCACGGCGCACCTCGCGCTGCAGCTGCTCGACAAAACGGTTCACGTTATCGCGGCGCCAATCGTTGCGGGTCAGCGCGCCGCCCTGGGCAACGTACCGCGCGTAGGTGACGCTATCAGGGAACGGCAATCCGGCACAGCGCGCATCCGGATACGGATAGAAATAATCGTCGAGATGCACCGCATCGATATCGTACCGCCGCACCACATCGCGGATGACGGCGAACGTATGCGTATGCACGTCTGCTTCTCCGGGGTCGAACCAGCGCTGCGTGCAGTAGGCGCGCGCGAGATCCGGACGGGTACGCGAGAAGTGCGTGGGCGAGCGCTGCAGTGAGTCGGAGAGATTGCCGGCCCGGAACGGATTAAACCACGCATGCAACTCAATGCCGCGCGCGTGCGCCTGCGTGACCGCGTACGCCAGTGGATCCCACCCCGGATTGGCGCCCTGTGTCCCGGTGAGTGCACGACTCCACGGCTCGAGATTTGACATATAGAGCGCATCGCCCGCCGCGCGGACTTGCAACAGCACGGCATTCAAGCGCAGCGCCTGCGCGCGGTCGAGAATGGCGAGCAACTCCGCTTGCTGCGCCTCGACGGCGAGACCGGATCGCGATGGCCAATCGATGTTGGCCACGGTGGCGATCCAGAGGCCGCGAAACTCGCGCGGGATGTCGGGTACCACGACGTTCCCGGAGCCGCCCCCGCCGCCCGGTCCACCATTGTCGATGGGTGCGGTGGGGGCATCGCCACGGCACGCGGCGGTCAGCAGCACGCCCGCGACGGCAGCGCGTTCGAACAGCTGTCTCACACGACTTCCTTGTCGTGTAGACGCTCGGCGGCCGTGCCGGCCGTCTTCAAGAGTTGCGCTTGGAGAAATCCGGTTGGCACAGCCGGCAACCACTCCCGGAACGCTTCACCATAGATGTGCCAAACCGTCACAAACAGGGCGGCAACGATCGGGCCGACGATAAAGCCAAGCGCGCCAAAGGCGCCAATACCGCCCAGCGTGCTCACCAGAATCAGCAAGTCGGACATGCGGGCATCCCGACCGATGAGACGCGGACGCAGAAAGTTATCGACCGTACTCACGACGATTGCGCACCAGAGCAGCAGACCAATCGCGGGGGTCGAGTTGCCCGTGGCGAAGAGGAAGATCACGGCCGGCACCCAGACGAACGCCGCGCCAATGGCCGGAATAATCGCGAGCACCACCATCACCGTGCCCCAGAACGCCGGTGCCGGCACACCGCAGACCCAGAACGCGAGTCCTGCCAGCAATCCTTGCAGCGCGCCAATGAGGAGTGATCCCTTGAGGGTGGCGCGTGCCACCGACACAAAACGCTCGAGCAGTTGCATTTCAGCGTCCGCGCTGAGCGGGATGTAGTACAGAATGGTGCGTAAGATCGACGGCCCGTCCACGAGGAAGAAAAACATCGCGTACAGGCACACAAAGAGCTGCAGCAGAAAATTGAGCGTACCGCTGGCGAAACCGGCGGCTTTGCCCGCGAGAATCGGACCCGCCCTGCCGGCGAGTTCACCGGCCTGCGAGATCAGGTCTTTGCCTTCGGGAATCAGTCGTTCAAGAAAGGGAATCCGGTTGGCGAGCGCCTGCAGCTGTTCCAGGCGGTCCGGCCCGCTCTGCAGCCACTCGCTGACCGATTGGCTGAGCGATACCGACTCCGAGACTACCAACACCAGAAAGCCCGCGAGCGGTACGACCACCCCAAGAAACAACAGCAGAATGGTGGCCACCGACGCGAGGTTCTCGCGCCCGTTGAACGCCACGCGCAAACGCCGAAAGAGCGAATACGACATGCCGGCAAAAATCGCCGCGAGTAGTACGGCCACCAGAAAGACGGCGATCATTTTCAGAAAAATCGCCGAAATACCCGCCACCAACAGTAGCAGTGCGGTGCGCCGAAAGCGCATGGCCGGATCGCGTGCGTCTTCGGTGAGCGAGTCGGAAGTGATGGGCTCGTTCATACGGTACACACCGTGACCGCGTCGAGCAACGAGCTCATCGCATCGCGCCGCGGCAGAAA
>JBBRDP010000077.1:0-14785 GCA_038203795.1 Gemmatimonadales bacterium | reverse complement strand
GCCAGCACCCGAGCGCATCCCATCACCGCACGATCCTTTTAGCCGAACGCGTGCCGTGCGGCCCGGACGACGGCTTGTCCTTGCGCTGTCGCGGGCGTCCATGGTGGCAGTGGTAATTGCGGTGACGGCCGCCGCTTCGGTAATCTCACCTATCGGCACGCGACGGATCGCGCGCGAAACCGTGGAAGCGGAACTTACGGCACTGCTGGCGCCGGACGAACTGGTGGTAGCCCGCGCGTTTGCCTCGCAGCGTCGCCCGTCTGACTTGTGGCGGCTTTCCCACGGCCTGCTGGTCGCGACGAATCGGCGACTGTTGTATGTCGGCGCGCCACCCGTCACACTGCTCCGGCCGTCCGACGGCGCACCGGCGGCGTTGTACCTCGAGTCGTGGGCGTTTGACGCCGCCTTCACGACCGCCTTCGACACTTCCAGTGGCCGCTTCACGCTGCGCACACCGGCGCGTGCCGTCGTGCTGCGGATCGATGCAGCGGAGCGCGCAACCGCCGACTCGGTGCGCTTGCTGGCCAACCGCGAACGGCGCCTCGTGAGCGACGATGCCGAGCGCCTCGCGCGAACCGGCGTGCCTGGCGTGCAGCCGGATCGTTATACCACACACATCGCGCGGCGCGGCGAGACACTCACGTCCATTGCGCGTCGCTACAACATTTCGGTGGACGTGCTGCGACAGCTGAACGGCTTGCGCGACGACTACTTGCGCGCGGGACAGCGGCTGCGCGTGCCGGAACTCGCTGACGCGCGCAACCCGTTTGGTGATACGATTTACTGACCGAGCACAAGAGCAAAAACGAGCGGCGCGACAATCGACGCGTCCGACTCGATGATGAACTTCGGCGTGTCTACGCCCAACTTGCCCCAGGTAATTTTCTCGTTCGGCACGGCGCCCGAGTACGACCCGTAGCTCGTGGTGCTGTCGCTGATCTGGCAGAAGTAGCCCCAAAGCGGCACGCTGGTGCGCTGCAGATCCTGATGCAGCATCGGCACGACACAAATCGGGAAGTCACCGGCGATGCCGCCACCGATCTGAAAAAACCCGATCGTCGTGTCCTTCGTGGTTGCGGTATACCACTCCGCCAGATGCATCATGTATTCAATGCCCGAGCGCACGGTGTGCACGTTCTTGACGCTGCCGTCAATCACGTGCGACGCGAAGATATTGCCGAGCGTCGCATCTTCCCAACCGGGCACATAAATCGGCAGGTTGGCCTGCGCGGCGGCGAGCAACCACGAGTTTTTGGGATCAATCTGATAAAACTCTTCGAGCGCGCCGCTCAGGAGAATGCGGTACATGAACTCATGCGGAAAGTACTGCACGCCTGCCTGATCGGCCGCTTGCCATTCGGCGAGAATCGCCTTTTCAATGCGACGGATCGCTTCTTCTTCCGGGATGCACGTGTCGGTGACGCGATTGAGATGACGCGCCAACAACGCCTCTTCGTCCTGCGGCGTGAGATCACGGTAGTTCGGCACGCGCACATAGTGATCGTGCGCCACGAGGTTGAACACGTCTTCTTCGAGATTCGCACCGGTGCAGGTGATCGCGTGCACCTTGCCCTGTCGAATCATTTCGGCCAGCGAGAGTCCGAGCTCGGCGCTGCTCATCGCACCGGCCAGCGTGACCATCATTTTGCCGCCCTGCGAGAGGTGCGCGGTGTAGCCGTCAGCCGCATCGATGAGCGCGGCCGCGTTGAAATGCCGGAAGTGATGACGGAGAAACGCCGAGACCGGCGCAGGCGCAGACTGGGACATGATCGGAACGGAAGACGGAGAGGACACGTCGCGCGATGGCGCGAGCACGAACCGCGTGGCGGCAGCATCGGGCAGACGACCGAAGCCCGCGAGCAATCTAGCGTGACGCGTCGCGCAACGTGACCGGCGAGGGTGCGTCGGCGACCGCTGTCTCGGGCTCATGCGGTGCGCGAT
The DNA here is from genome assembly GCA_038203795.1 of Gemmatimonadales bacterium. Taxonomy (GTDB): domain Bacteria; phylum Gemmatimonadota; class Gemmatimonadetes; order Gemmatimonadales; family Gemmatimonadaceae; genus JAABRT01. Next base: position 12,844 of record JBBRDP010000077.1, on the reverse strand, counting down.
CGAGACGTTCCCGTTGGCGAACGGCCGCCGTAACCGCCGAGGTGCGGAGCGCCAACCAACTCGCGCCGCCAGCCAGGGCGATGGCCACTACTCCGTACCCGAGCGCCAAGGCGCCAAACGCAAGGGCCATGCACACCAGCGCGAACAGGCGCAGCCGAAAACCGTCAGGTCGGGCGTGGACGACCGAGGTGTCGTGCTCAATCTCCGCCTCGCTGCCGCTATCGGCGGATCGCAGCGGTGCCGCAGTCGCCGCACCGGCGGCCCCCGCCGTACCAGACGTCGGCGTACCGGCAATCGACGCAGCGCGAGGACTGGCGAGCGTCATGCCAAGTGCACCGGCAGCATGCCCCGATGATGCGATATCACGGCCACCATCTACCCAGCTGTCGAACCCTCGCTCACGGCCCGCACTCGAGGCGCCAACCGCGTGCGTAGCCTCCACGCGCGCTGAGGATTCCTGCAGGAGACTGAGTCCGATGCGGATGGGTACGGCGAGCGCATCATCCACGCGCCCGGGTACGCGCGTCGGCACCTTCACGGAGTCCGCCTTCACGGACTCCGCCGTCACGGCGCCCGGCGTCACGGAGTCCGCCTTCACGGAGTTCGCCGCACTCGGCGCGGCGTTGCCCGATGGCGCGGCTGCAGACACGGGACCAGCGCTCTCGCGTGCGCCTGTCAGGAGATGGCGCAGCACGATTGCTGACGCCTCCCCTTCAACGCTGGTGGCGCGCGGCAGCCAAGCCATCGCGTTGCTGAGGGCGCCCACACGCAGTGCGAGAAGCACGGCGTGTCGAACGCCGGCCGTGCCGCGGCTCGCCAGCTCGTCGGACTGCGTCGCCATGGGCATTGCGGGTGTCAGTCGCCAGCGACCGGCGGCGTCGGGCTGCGCACCGAGCGACGCGGACGAGGTTGGCGCGGCACCGCGAGGCGGCGGTGTTTGCATCACGTGCGCCGATGAGGCGTCGGTGGAGTTGCGCGACAGAACCCCAAGCATGGCCACCAGGATGCTCCGGGTGGCGACGCTCTGATCCGGACGCGCCGCACGATCGAGTGCGCCGCCAGCAGCGAGCGACTGCAGCAGCAGACGCACCTCCTGCCTGGCTTCGGCCGCTGGCGTGCCCACGAATCGAGCCCCGAGACGGCGGAGCGCTACCGCCAGTGGTGCCAGCGGCTCACGCTCAGCGAACGACCACTCCGGATCAGGGGCGGCGTCGGGCGCGTTGAGGGCCGGATCGGCCCGACGCTGCGCGGCCAGCGATGCCCGCGCGAACTCGGTCTTGGCCAGTCGGATCGCCTGTCTCGCCCATGACAGCACCGACGAGTTGGGCTCAGCCTCCAAGAACGGATCGAGCAGCTGGAGCGCGCCGGCCTGATCCCCCTGCCGAGCCAGCAACACGGCCTGCCATGCCACCAGCACGTTGTCTCTGGGACGACGGGCTTGGGCCTGCGCAAGCGCGTCGCGCGCGCCGGCTGAGTCGCCTTGAATCGCGCGCACGATGGACGTCAGGAAGTGCAGCGCAATCGACCCTCCGCGTCGCACGAGTCCCTGTTGCAATACACGATCGGCTTCACCGGGCAGGCCGAGCAGCGCCAGCGCGGCTCCGCGATAGTACCACCCGCCCTCGGTCCGCGCGGCGCCGTCCCAGCCTTCGTCCAAGGCGGCCAGGGCGTCGCCGGGCGCGCCGCGTACGATCGCCGAACGAGCGCGTTCGAGCAGATCGGTTAGGGCGGTCGCCGTGGGCAACGTCCGCTCGACGAGCGCATCGGCGCCGCTCTCGAGTATCGTCTGCACGTCAACGCCCGAGCGCGCCAGCTCCTCGAGCGTCGGCAGGATCCCGTCCACGGCACGAACGGGCCGCACGGGCGCAATCCCCGTCGTGTCACCACTCCCGGCGTGACGCACCGCGCCGTGCGGCAGGCCGACGATACCGGCGTGTGGATTGATGGCGGGTCGTCCGAGCATTTGACGGAGTCTCGACCTTGGCGCGCCGGGACTTGATCACGTCACGCGCGAACAACGTGGGCTCGTGGTCAGGCCAGCGCGTCCACGAGTGCGTCTTGGAGCGGCACGGGGCTGAAATGCTCAAGATCGGCGTGCTGCCGATAGGCGCGGCCATCGGCGTCGAGCACGAGGCGGCGGTGGGTACCGGTGTGTTCGTACAGGCGAAGCGGGCCGACATCATCGGGCCCGTCTACAAAACCGACGAACCAAAAGGCACTGGCAGCCTCGCGCGCGGCTTCACCGAACTCTTTGATGAGTGCGCGTTCCAACGGAATCCAATCGGGCGGACGAAAAACCATGTGAGCTGTCTGGGGAAGTGTGTTGCAGCAGAGACGCCCGCCTGCGCTCCCCGTCACGATAAGGTCACTGCTTGGGCACGTGTGTTTCGTGCGCGTGCAGTATGCGGCAACGAGGGATCTTTCCGCCACGCGCTGACACGGATGGTTGTCAGCAGGCACCAACACACACATGCACGCAGCACGCAGGCAACACGCAGGCAACACGCAGGCAACACGCACGCCCATGCACGCCTCATGTGTTCACACGCGCGATGCGCGGTTTTGTATTTGCCGGGCAAGTCGCGATGGCAACGCCGAGAGCGTGGCGGCCGGCACATGCTGCATCACGAAATCGCGCGCATCGTCGAGTGAGTCGCGCGCCTCTGGGAGCCAACCGGCCAGGAACTGCCATACATGTGGCACCGCCGGCCACGTTCGACAGCGCACCGACACGCCGGCTGCTCGGGCGCGTTCGGCCAAACGCAGCGTGTCATCGCGCAGCAGTTCGTCGAGACTCACATGCAGGCACAGTGGTGGCAGCGACGACAGATCGGCGTGGAGCGGCGACACGCCCGGATCGTCGCGGGCCGTCGTGCCGGCGTACAGATGCGCCGCCGCGTGCAGCTGCGAGGGCACGAACATCGCGCACCGATCGATGTTGTCCACCAGCGACGCGCCGCTGCACGTGAGGTCGGTCCACGGACTGAAGGCGACAATGGCTCCCGGCACCGGTAGTCCCTGCTCGAGACACGCGAGCGCCGCCGACACGGCGAGGCCACCGCCCGCCGAATCGCCGGCGAACACCACGTGTTCTGCGGAGACGCCGAGCGTGTCCAGAATCCAGCGATACGTGGAGAGTACATCGTTCAGTCCCGAAGGGAATGGATGCTCCGGCGCCAATCGATAGTCCGGCACGACCACCATCGCGCGCCACTCGCGCGCAAGGCGAGCCGCCAGTGGCCGATGGGTCGACGGAGAACAGGCGATGAACCCGCCGCCGTGTACGTAGAGCACGACACGCTCGACGGGCGGCAGCGCTTTCGCCGCTGCACCAATCGGCGGTGACAGGACCTCGATGGTGTGCGACGGCAGTGCCACGTCCACGCGCTGCACGGGGAGCGTAATCACCCGTCGCATCCACAACGGCCGCCCGATACGCCCGCGCGCCCACGGCACATCGAGTGGTCGCTCAGCGTGTCGTTTGAAGCGCCAGCGGATCGCCCAATCGGCCAATCGCAAACGCCAATGCATGTGGGGATCGGGAAGGCTCACAGAACTGATTCGAAGGTGGCCGTTGGCAAGACACGTACGCGATGACTGTCGGTGCCTGTTCGCTGGCGCCGCGTCCCCGCCTGTTGAATGATATATCCAGGGATCGGCGCCGACGCTTCCCCCCACCCGTCGTGTCATCACGCAGGAGACGACCATGTTGCTGGTCACCGGCGCGGCCAGCATCGTTGGCCGCCACGTTGTACACGAGCTGCGCGACGCACACGTGCCGCATCGCGCGTTGGTACACTCACGGGCGGCGATTACGCCCGCCGACTTTGGGAGCGCGGAGCTGGTCGTCGGCGAACTCAACGACAGTCAGGCGCTGGACATCGCGCTCGACGGCGTCGAGACCGTGATTCTCATCACGCGTGCACGCCCCGATCAAGTGGCCCGTGAGAGCACGCTGCTCGCGGCCGCGCAGCGGCACGGTGTGCGGCGCCTGGTAAAGATGTCAAGCGTCGGTGCGTCCCGCACGTCGCGGGTGAATGTTGCACGCTGGCACTGGGAGATCGAGCGCCTGCTTGAGGCCACGCACCTGGAGTGGACGGTTGTGCGAGCCCATCGGCCGATGCAACACGTGTACACGCAGTTGAGCAGCCTGTTGAGCCAGCATGCGTTCTACGGCTGTCAGGGCGACGGCGCGAGCGCTGACGTTGACGTCCGGGATGTTGCCGCCGTGCTCAGTCGCGCGGCGCTGGATCCCGCGTGCGTGCGTCAGCTGCTCGAGATTACCGGACCCGCAGCCGTCACGCCACAGGACACGGCCGTCGCGCTGTCTGCAGCGATGGGTCAACCGATGACGTACGTCGACTGCACCCCGGCCGAGTTTGTGCGCGGGCAACTGGCGGCGGGTTTGGAGAGCTGGCAAGCGGAAGGACGCGCCGCTTGGCAAGGCGAGGCGCGCGACGGACACTTCGCAAGTGTGTCCGACCATGTTGCCCGGATGCTTGGACGTGCCCCGCGGACGCTCGAGCAGTTCGCCCGTGAGTTCGCGGCGGCGGTACGATATTCCCGCGCGCCAGGGAGTCGCCACGGAGGAGTACCGGCGCAGTAGATACAAGGTGCGCGGGACGGTGCTGCCGTGGCGGTGCTGTGGCCGAGGTTCAAGCGGCGCCGATCTGCCGCTCCACGCGATCGCGGTAGTGTCGGCTCAGCCGCAGCTTCGCGCCGTTGTCGAGAATCACCACGTAGTCGCCGGAAAACCACTGCTGCATTTCACGGACCCGATTGAGGTTGACAATCGTGGACCGATGGATGCGGGCGAACATGCGCGGATCGAGCGTGTCTTCGATGTGGCTGATGCGCTCGCGGATCGTGTGTGCGCTGTTGCCAACGTGCAGCTTGACGTAATTGCGATCAGCCTCCACCCAGTCGATGTCGCCGACTTTGACAAAAAACATGCGTCCGTCATGCTTGACGAGTACACGGCTCGCGTAGTGTGAGAGCGGCGCACTGACGCCCGTGCCTTCGGACCCACTCACCGGTGGTGCACCGGCGAGCGACGGCGCGATCGGCGCGGTTGGCTGTACCCCGTCAGACACACGACGCACCGTATCGAGCAACTGATCAAGGCGGACGGCGGCAAACGACTGCTGATGCGCGCGTCGGGCGCGATCAAACGCAGTGCGAAAGCGGTCGGCATCGACGGGCTTGAGCACATAGTCCACGGCGTGCACCTCGAAGGCGCGCAGCGCGTGTTCGTCGTAGGCGGTGACGAACAGCACTTTGGATCGTACATCGGGCCCAAGTTGCTGCAGCACTCCAAATCCGTCGAGCTCAGGCAGTTGCACATCAAGACAGATGATATCGGGTGCGTGTGCACGAATGGCATCAACCGCCTCGCGGCCATTCGTGCACTCACCGATGACTTCGGCGTCGGGCTCGGAGAGCACCAGCCGGCGGATGCGCTGGCGAGACAGGCTTTCATCATCAACAATGAGCACTCGAACCTTCGACATACCGTTCTCCGATGAAGAAACATCTCAGGCGACCATCAGCGACCGCGAACCGGGCGGCACGTCGCGAACATCTGTCCGTACGCAGGCATGCGCGATCGGTTTCTTTCGGCGTCGGTGTGTCCCTCGACCCTCGCCCTCGTCGCGTCCGCCCGTTATCGTGCCGAGTTGGACACCATCACTCCCGTTTCCGTTTGCTCGCCTCGCTGAACGAACTCTCGTGACCGCCTCCAGCGTCCCCACCTCGCCGGGCAGTATGCCGCCCAGTCGTGCGACGATCGTGCCCGCGACGATCACCATCGCCGATGAAGGCGTGCGCCTGCGTCGGCTCACACGGTTGCTGTTCGCGGTGCTCTGGCTGCTGCCCGGCACGATTGCCGGTGTCGGTATCTGGTTCACCGCGCGCAACGGTGCCGCGCCAATCGCGCTCTCGATGGCACTGATCTGGCAGATCGCCTGCTGGATGCTCTGGGCCGTGTGGTCGCAGGGCATTCTCACGCTCATCGACCGGGTGCCGTTGGTGAGCGGTCGGATTTGGCCGTGGCTGGCCGCACATCTCCTGAGTTCTCTGCTCGTCGTTGCCGCCAGCGCACTCGTGGTAGGCTGGCTCGACTGGCAGTTCGCGCCATGGGCGGGCGAGCGTGCAACGTATCGCGAAGCCCTGGCCGACAGTGCGACGCGCCGCCTCGATACGGAGTTCATGCTCTACTGGGCGATTCTCGGCGCGGCCTACATGATGGAGTTTGCGCGCCGCTACCGCGAACGCGATCGCGCCGCGACAGAGCTGGAGCAGCGATTGTCACGCCAACAACTCGAGGCCCTTCGCATGCAGCTCAATCCGCACTTCCTCTTCAATGCGCTCAACTCCGTGACCGAACTCATGGAGATGGACGTGCGCGAGGCGCAGCGCGCCCTGAGTTCCGTGAGCGATCTGCTCCGCCTCTCGCTGCGCACCGCCGGGACGCCAACCATTCCGCTCTGGCGAGAGATTGAGCTGGTGGAGTTGTACCTGCAGGTGGCGCGCGTGCGCTACGGCGACGGACTATCGGTGGACATCGACGTCGATCCCGCCGCCGTTGATCTTGAAGTGCCAAGCTTTGTGCTGCAGCCACTCGTCGAGAATGCACTGAAACATGGACTCTCGCCCGGTCGCGTTGGCCAGCACGTACACGTAACCGCCCGCCGTTACGGCCCGATGCTTGAGCTGCGCGTGCTGGACAACGGTCGCGGGCTCGACGGACGCATCACCGACAGCGGTCGTTTCCTCGCCGTGAATCCGAGTGTGGACGGCCTCGGCATTGGACTCACCAACACGCGCACACGGCTCGGCATGCTCTACGGCGATCGCTACGCGTTCCGGATGACGAACACCAGCGGTGGCGGGTGTCTCGTGGAAATCCGGCTGCCGGTGCACGGCTGATCGCGCCGAACACGCCTGTCCCGAGCGTGCAACTCGCTCACGTGGGGCCGTGAACGCCGCTAGCTTCTACCGCATGCCACCTCGCACACACACTTCGCGGCGGCGATGGTTGGTGACCGCCGCACTCGCGCTCAGCGCACTGCTGCTGCCCGGCTCCATCTTCGCGTGGGGCGCCAAAGGACACCGGCTCGTAGGCAGCGCCGCTGTGGGCGCGTTACCCGATTCCATGCCGGCGTTCTTTCGCGCCGCCGCCGATCAGCTCGCCTATCTGAATCCGGAGCCGGACCGCTGGAAAGCGCGCGCCGAACGTGACCTCGATCCGGCGCTCGACGGTGCGTTCAACGCCGATCACTTTCTCGACATCGAGATGGCGACGCCCGCCGTCCTCGCGGCAGCGCTCGCGGCGCCGCATCGGTATGCGTTCGCCGATTCGTTGCGCGCCGCCGGTGTCGATCCGGTGGCCATGGGATTCCTGCCCTTCGCCATGCTGGAGCTGTCGCAGCGATTGCGTCAGGAGTTCCGCATGTGGCGTAGCGCGCCCGACTCGTCCACGCGGGCGTGGATCGAAGCGCGCATTCTGAATGATGCCGGCATTCTGGGACACTACGTGGCCGACGCGTCGAATCCGGCGCACACCACGGTGCATTACAACGGCTGGACCGGCGAGAACCCCAAGGGCTTTGCCACCGACCGCGCGTTTCATGGCCGGTTTGAAACGGCGTATGTACAGGCGCACATCGAACTCCGTGACGTGCAACCGCGCGTCGAGCTCAACGTGCGCGTGCTCAGGGATCTGCGTGGCGAACTTGTCGCGTACATTCGCCGCAGCAACGATCACGTGGAGCGCCTGTATACGCTTGACCGCAGTGATCCGTGGGGCATCGACACACGATCGGCTGAGAACAAGGCGTTTGCGTCCGAGCGCCTGGCCGCCGGCGCCACAATGCTGCGGGATTTGTGGTGGACGGCGTGGGTCACCAGCGCGGGCGCAGCGGAACGGCCGTAGTTCGGCTATTCCGCAGCGAGTGCTTCAGCAGCGTGCCACCGCCAGCGTAGTCCCCACCAGCATCACAAGTGCGACCGCTACGAGTTTTGGTGTACTCGTGGCGCGCGAGTCGCCAGTGGCGGCCGCCGTGTTCGTTGTTGGCTGCACGGGAGCCGTCCCGATCGGCGCTCGCGCCGGTGGCGTGTCGATCGGCGCCCGGGTATTCGCCGGTCTCGCGGCGCGCGCGTCCGTGGGCACCGACGCCAATGTCGCAGAGGAGCGCGAAAGGATATCGTCGAGTTCACGCAAGAGCGCGTCGGCACTGGCGTGTCGATCGTCCGGTGACTTGGCCAGGCAGCGTTGCACCAGCGCGACCACGCGGGGCGGCGTGTGCGGCGCTTCAATCGCGAGGTCCGGCGCACGTTGACTGATCTGCGCCGCCATGAGCGCCGGAATCGTGCGCGCCGCGAACGGCGGTCGGCCCGCCAGCATTTCAAATGCCACGCAGCCGAGCGCGTACAAGTCGGCACGACCATCAACGCTCGCATCGCCTGCCGCTTGTTCCGGTGCCATGTATGCGGGCGTCCCCACCACGAATCCGGTGCGTGTCAGCGAGGTCACGTCCTCGTTGCGCGCCGCACGGCGCAGCGCTTTCGCCACGCCAAAATCCGTGACCACCGCCACGTCTCCGGCGAACAGAATGTTGTCCGGTTTGACGTCCCGATGCACCACACCGCGCGCATGCGCCGCGACCAGCGCGCTGGTGACCTCGCGCAACACGCGCAGCGTGGTGGCCACATCGAGCGCGCCGTTACGGGCGAGACGCGTGCGAAGCGATTCCCCGTCGATGAACGGCATCGCGTACCATGGCACGCCGTCGAGCGAACCGGCCGCCAGGATCGGCACAATGTGGGGATGCGGAATCGACGCGGCGAGTTGGATCTCGCGATTGAATCGATCCATTTCCAGCGCACCGACGAGCTCGGGCGGCAGGACCTTGAGCACCACGGGACGACCCAGCGACGTTTCCGTGGCGCGAAAGACCCGCGACGTGCCGACCCGCGGCAGTTCCTCACGGAACGCATAGCGGTCACCCAGCGCCGTGCGCAGGCGTGATGCAAGTCGATCGGAGCGCGGCGACGGAGGCGTGTTCACGAGGCAGATCCTCTCACACGAGGCCGACGCGCGCAAGAGGTCGGGCGCGCGCCGCTTACACCCATCGCCGCACGCGACGCGCATACGACGCATACGCCTCGCCAAACCGCTTCGCGAGATATCGCTCCTCGCGCGCGATCACGCCCCAGTGCAGCAGCGCGATGGTGAGCGGGAGCAGCAAAATACCCCAGACGTTCGGGCGTGCCCACGCGTACGCCACCTGCATCGCGAGGAACGCGACGTAAATGGGGTTTCGCGAGATCGCATACGGTCCGTCCATCACCACGGCCCGGGTTGGCTTCCACGGTTCCACCGGGGTGCGCGCACGTCGGAGTGTCCACAGCGCGCTCCCCGCGAGCGCCAGGGCCACACCACACAGCGCAGCGACCAGCACCCACCGCCACGCGTGCGTGGGTGCACGCAACGGAAGCGGACTCAGCCATCGCAGCAACTCCGACAGCGCAATGATCGCCAACGGAAAAACCGGCGGGGGCGCAAGGACTCCGGCGGTCTCCCGTGGCAACTCAGCGCCGGCAGGGCCACGTGATCGAGGTGTCGGCAGCATGAGCACCGGCAGTTGTGATGAGACGAAGTCATGGACGCGTGTCAGGACTTCCCGTACACTACTCATGGTGCATGCTGACTGCCACAGGCGCCGAGCCGAGGCATGATTGAACGCATCACCTGCTCACGTCTACTTCTCCACGCGAGGCCTCACGATGTTTCACACCCTGCTCGTGCCGATCGACGGATCGCCCTTCAGCGAGCGCGCGCTCACACTGGCCGTGCCCATCGCCCAGCAGCACGGTGCATCAATCGTGCTGACGATGGTGCATCCGTTGCCTTCGACCACCGATGGCGTCGCGGGGATGACGATACGCAATCCGGTCGCCGAGCGGGATGTTCGGCAACACCTGCGCCAGCAACTCGAACGGGTAGCGCGTCGCATCGCGACCAAGTATCGCGTGACCACATCCACGCAGTTTCGCGAAGGACCAATCGTCGACGAAATCGAGCAGGCGGCAGCGGACGCTGAAGCGGATCTGATCGTACTCACCACGCACGGGCGCGGTGGACTCAGTCGCGTGTGGCTTGGCAGCGTTACCGACGCGTTGCTCCGGCGAGCGACCCGCCCGGTCCTGGTCACACGCACCGCGCGCAAGTGGAGTCTCACCACCGCGAACGAACCAGTCTTTCCACGCATCATTGTGGCACTTGACGGCTCGCCGAACTCGGAGCGAGCGCTCGCCGATACGTTGCGTCTGGTGGGTGACAGCCCTGGTCACCTCGTGCTCGTGCGCGCCGAGGACGCCGCCGTGGCAAGCCTCACCAATACCTGGGTCGCGGAGACGATTCGCGCCTTGCAGGCCGACTATCTCGAGCCGATCGCCGCGACGCATCGCACCCGGGCACTGCAAATCACCACGCGCGCCATTGTGCAGTCCGACGCAGCCCGCGCCATTCTTGACGTCGCCAAGGAAGAGAACGCATTCATGATCGCGGTCGCGACGCACGGGCGTACCGGGTTTCGCCGCGCCTTGCTCGGCAGCGTCGCTGACAAAGTGATTCGCGGCGCGTCCGTGCCCGTGCTGGTGTGCCCGGCCAGCTGACGATCAGCCGTTCAGTGCTCCCGCCGTATCGACGCCGCGCTGACGCTGGAGCGCGGCGATATCGACGCCCTTGACCTTGAGACGTTCGGCGATGTTGGCCTTGTCAACGGCCTTGGTGTACGCCTCGAGCGGATCGACTTCGCCAGCATTCACCAGATCCATGAGCGCATCGTTGAGCGCGACCATGCCCATCCGCTTGTTGGTTTGAATCACCGACGGAATCTGGATGGTCTTTCCTTCGCGAATGAGGTTTGAAATCGCGGCGTTCACGAGCATGATTTCGCGGGCGGCCACGCGTCCTCCACCGGTGCGCTTGAGCAGCGTTTGCGATACCACGCCCTTCAGTGATTCGGCCAGCATCACGCGGATTTGCTCCTGACGATCGGCCGGAAACTGATCAATGATCCGGTCGACCGTTCCGGCAGCGGTGGCCGTGTGCAACGTCCCAAATACCAGATGCCCGGTTTCGGCGGTCTCGATGGCGATCGCCACGGTTTCGAGATCGCGCAACTCGCCCACGAGCACCACGTCCGGGTCTTCGCGCAGCGCGGCGCGGAGTGCGCTCTTGAAACTTTGGGTGTGCACCCCAACCTGACGCTGCGTAATCAGACACTGCTTGTTGCGGTGCACAAACTCGATCGGGTCTTCAATCGTGATGACGTGATCGTTGCGTGTGCGATTGATGAGATCGATGAGGGCGCACATCGTGGTTGATTTTCCCGAGCCCGTCGGGCCGGTCACGAGTACGAGCCCCTTGCTCAGATAGCACAGCTGACGCACTTCAGGCGTGATGCCCATTTCGTCAACGGTAACCGTCTGTGCGGCAATGGTGCGAAACACCGCCGCCGTCCCGTTGCGATCCTTGAGTGCGTTCGCGCGAAAACGAGAGAGGTCGGCGATTTCATACGCGAAGTCGGTGTCGGAGCACTCCGTGTACTCGGCGAGATTGCGCGCCGGCATGGCGGAGGTGACCATCGCGGTGAGTTGTGCATCCGAGAGCGGGGCTTCGCCCTCCATGCGCTCCATGTCGCCGCGACGGCGGAACACGGGCGGCTCACCAACCCGGAGATGCAAGTCGGCCGCACCCAACTCCACCTGTTTGCGAAGCAACCGCTCAAGCTCGAGTAACGCGGTTTCGCGCGTGCCATAGGGTCCCCAGCTCGACCGATCCGCCGCGCGGCGCCCCGGGTGATGCGTGGGCGAGTGCGCATCGGGAAGCGTTGCGGAAGCCGCGTCGGTGGCCAAGCCAACGGCGGCGTCGGCGGGTCGGCGCTGCTCAGCGCCAGTCGAACCGGGTGCGTCATCCCGACGGCGCGCGAGCACCACTTCCAGCCGATTGGGCGCCGACTCCTCGCTCGAGACCGCGACCGTGACGCCACGGCCGTCGGCCATGGTGAACTCGGTGGGCCACGGCGTTTGGGCATCGGCGGAATGGTCGAGCAAGCGGAAAATTTGCTCGCGACCAAGCACATCCCGGCTCACCGGGAACGCGCGGTCGCCTTTGCGCAGCTGCACAGGGTCACCCTCGCGCAGGACAACATCGTCCATGCCACGATCGTGGAGCACATTGAGAAGAGTCGTGAGCGAAGCGGTCAGTCGAGTCATCGGATCCCGTCGTGGAAGTCACTCGGGGGACGCGACGCGACGTGATGGCGTCACAGACCGGGGCAGCGTTCAGGCACGAGTGTCACAACGACCGCGATCGCGTGTTTCGTGACGGGCACCATGCGCTCGACGTGACATCACGGGCCGCCGTGCAGGAACGCGGGTCGCCGTGACCAATCGGCCCATCGTCTCGCCGCACGGCGCCCCGAATCTGTTCCTGCGGTGCCGCGAAGAACGGACCAAAACGGAACACGGCCCGCTGGTGAGCGGGCCGTGCCGGGAGAATCGATCAGTGATAACGAACGGTACAGCAACCACTTGCACCGGATGGGCCTGGGAGGAGTTGAACCTCCGACCTCACGCTTATCAGGCGTGCGCTCTAACCACCTGAGCTACAGGCCCGGCACCTCACCGGCGCGCCCAAACCGCGACGACATTCCGGCACAGATAGACAAGGGTAACGGAGCAACGCCCCGCCGTCAACAAAGCTCGAACGGCGAAGCGTCCCCGGCCTCAATCCTCGTCGACTGGACGGCCCGGACGATCGTCTTCGTCGTCGTCG
>JBBRDP010000076.1:0-14828 GCA_038203795.1 Gemmatimonadales bacterium | reverse complement strand
GCGCCGGAGAGTCGGGATCAAGGTCGAGCAGCGCGAGTGAGGCATTTGAGAGTACACCAACGAGCAGATTGTTGAAATCATGCGCGATCCCACCCGCGAGCAGCCCGAGCGACTCGAGCTTCTGCGCGTGATGCACCTCGGTCTCGAGGCGCTGCCGTTCGTTGTCCTGACGTACGCGGTCGGTAATGTCAACGACGGTGGCAACGATACGCTCAGCGCGACCGCGGGCATCAAGCAGTACCTCTCCACGGAGATGCAGCCACTTCAGGTCGCCACGCGCATCGCGAATCTGGCACTCAATGACATGGGGCTGGCCGCGTCGCAGGGATTCCCGAATCTGGCCAAGCACGCGTGGGCAATCCGCAGGCAGGACGCGTCGCACAAAGGCGTGCAGCGATCGTGGACCCGCGCCCGGTTCACAGCCCATGATCTCATCGAAACGCGCTGATGCATACGTTTCACCGGATGCCACGTGTGCGTCCACAATGCCGGCGCGCGTGGCATCGAGCAGCAAGCGCAGACGTTCTTCGCTGCGGAGTCTCGCGTCCAATGGACCGGCGAGTAGAGCGCCGGCCGAGGTGACAGCGACGTCAGCGGTGGACAAAGGCAGTCCGGTCATAAACAGTCCGCAGAAATTCGTGAACGACTCCAAACTCGGGAGTTGCCCGTGATGACTTCCTACTCCGCCATTTTTTCTCGAATCCGGCGATAGCCATCACGGAGTTCATCGGCCATTTTGCGCGCGGTCTCACCGACAACATCCCCGACGTCGCTCGCTGTCTCCTTTGCGTCTCCGCCTTTGCTCGTGAGGCGTGCACGCAGCGTGTCGAGGCGCTGCTCGAGCTCCGTGAACTCATCCTTGGCGTCGAGCGATGCGAGATGGACCTTCACACGCAACTCGTCTCGCTCACGCTCGAGCGTGGTGATCAGCTCTTCCAGCTTGTTTTGCCACACCATGTTCAGCTCCGCAATGGGGATACACCGCGTCAGAATTCGCGACGCTTCATTTCCTTGAACAGTTCGCGCGCTTCACCCGCAGGATCTTCTTCGCGTCGGGTGGCTTCGATCGTGGGGTCAAACGACGGACGGAGCTGCGGCTTTTTCTGATCGGCCTTTCCGGTGGTTTTCCGAATAAGGGCCTTCAGCTGCGATTCCTTCACGGCAACCTCGTTTCAGGAGACAGACAGGACGGTATGGAATAATACCTCATGGAGCATGCCTGCCGTCGGGCCGATTGTCCAGCGGCCCGCGAAGGTGTCGCGCTACGGCGCGCCGGGGCGCAGCAAGCGCATCACGGCCTGGATGGCGGCCTTGCCCGCTTCAGTGCGAGGCGACATGACATCGTGATGGCCGAGCGCGGGCACCGAAATGACCTCCACGGAATCGCCGCGCTTCCGTGCCGAGTCGGCGAACACCTTGGTCACGTCACGTGTCGCGATACGATCGAGCGCGCCCGCGATGTGTACGTGCGGCACGCCCAGCGGCAAACGTTCAATCGGCGAGACGTCGCGATAGCGTTCCGGCACGGCACTCGGCAGTCCGCCCATCACCGATTCAATGGCCGGGTTCCCGCATGTTACCAGCTGACGACGCTGGAATTCGGCCATATCCATGACACCACCAAGGGCAACAACGCCCTGCAGTGTGAGCGGTGCCGGCGTGAAGAGTGCGCTCCGCTCGTGGAGGCGCGCGCGTGTGGCCAGCCAGGCACCAATCTGCGCGCCGGCCGAGTGTCCGATGGCCAGCACGCGCAGCGTGTCCAGCGGATAAGTCGCGGCGAGTGTACGTACGTAGTCGGTCGCGCGCGCGACATCCTGAAATGTGCCGGGCCAACCGCCCCCGGGGTGATCGTAGCGGCGGTACTCAACATTCCACGTCGCGACGCCGGCGGTGGTCAATGCGTCGGCGAGCGGTGCCGCATTGCGTATGTTCGCATACGGCGAATACCAGCATCCGCCATGGATGACAATGGCCACCGGAAACGGACCCCGTCCGGGCGGCAGACGAAGCTCGCCGAACTGCAGCGAATCGGCACCGTACGAAATGCGCTGACCAGCGTCGCGCACCGGCAAGGTGTCGATGTCGGCCGGGCGCATGAGTCGCGCGCGGGGCGCGTCTTGTGCCTCGGCCATCGCCGCCGAAAGCACAACCATCAGCAGCGCGGTCAGCCGCATTGAATTGATCACAGTCGCAGCGTTGGTGGTGCCGGACGCTGCACCGAAAGCGCAATGCACGCCTGGGCCAGCCAGTACGTACCCAGCACCAGCAGATCGCGCATCGGCACGATTTGTACGAATCGATCAAGTGCGAACAGCGTAGCCGACGCGACGAACAGCGCCGCGCCAATCGCCGCCAGTCTGGCAGACGAAGACCGCGTGTCGTCGAGCATCCAGCTGGCTGCCTGCGACGCCATGACCGTGATGGCAATCACATCGATGATGATGGCGGTGCGCAGCAGTCCGCCTACGGCCGGGAGCACCATGGCCAGCACGGTGGTGGACATCACCACGTACCCGATCACCGTACTGCGGTGTCGCAGCAGCGGCGCACGCGACACGAACGCCGCCAGATACAGCAGGTGCGCTACCCAGAAGCTGCCGAGCGCCGCGATGAATCGATCACTTGGCAACATCAGCAGGACATCGCCGACCAACGATGCCAGCAGTCCCGCCACAACGAGCGCGCGGTACGATGCGGCGATCGGATCATGGGTGGCGAGCGCGAGGGCGATCAGCAGGGTTGTCGTAAGCGGCTTGGCCACGTACACGACGGGCGACCCGTCAGTTGCCCCAGCAAGCGCCAGAACTGTGGTCATGGCACCTACTGTCGCTGCGGCCAGCAATCCCGATCTGAGTCGTGATGTCATGCGCGCGAGGTCACCGGAATCGCCAGCGCGAGCACGCGTTGCAGCTCGGCCGATGAAAACGGCTTGGGTAGTATGTGCGCAACACCGCTCTCCTCGGTGCGGGACAGTTCATCGTGTTCAAGGAAGCCGGTGGTCAAGACGATTGGCAGCGTCGGATGCAGCGCCCGCACACTGCGAGAAAGGTCGAGACCAGACATGCCAGGCATGGAGTAATCGGTGAGGAGACAGTCCACGGAAAACCCAGCCTGGCTCGCAAGCGCGAGCGCTTCGGCGGGGTTGGTGCATCCCGATGGCTCATAGCCCAGGCGAGTCAACAGTCGCAATGTTGACGTGAGGACGGCCGGGTCGTCGTCGACCACCAACACGCGCAGTCGTTGCGCGGAGATCGGCTCAGGAGCAAGGATGATCTCGTCATTGCGCTCGTTCTCGGCGGCGGGGAGGAACACGCGCATGCTCGTGCCACGGTCCGGCGTGCTGCGAGGCACCACGATTCCGCCCAGCGCCGTCACGGTGCCGTGCACCATCGCGAGCCCAAGACCCGTACCGCTCCCCGGCCCCTTTGTCGTGAAGAAGGGATCGAACGCCCGTGCGAGCGTTGTCGCATCCATGCCAGCGCCGTCGTCGGTTACCGACAGGCAGGCCACGCGCTCGCACGCACCGAACGCGCTACGCGCATCGTTGTCACTGGCGGTATCCATCAGGCACGCGACGAGCTGCAGTGTACCACCATTCGGCATGGCGTGTGCGGCGTTCGTTGCGAGATTGAGCAACACCTGCTGCAACTCCCCTGCCTCCGCGACCACACGCACGTCGGGCGTGCTGCGCACCATGATGGTCACGTTCGCGGGTAACGTCGTTCGCAGCAAGCGCTCGGTTTCCACCAGTAGTGTACCCAGATCTACCACTCCTCGCTCATGCTCCATGGCGCGCGTGAACGTGAGGATGCGTCGCACCAGTGCGCGTGCCCGATCGGCCGACTGTCGGATATCGGCGAGCAACGGTTGAGATTCGTGATGCGATTCGAGCTGCGCTTGCACCGATTCAGTGTTCGCCACAATGGGCTGCAACAGGTTGTTGAAGTCATGCGCGATACCGCCCGCCAGCGTACCGATCGCCTCGAGCTTTTGCCCCTGTTGCAATCGCGTTTCCAAGTCACGTTCCCGACTCACATCGCGCAGTGTTGCGAGGACATGCGTGATGGATCCGGCGTCGTCACGTACGGGCGACATGTTGCCGGAGAGGGTCATGACCTCGCCACGCACTGGACGGAACTCGATGCGGCCGGCCCAGGCGTCGCCATGCAGCAGTGCAGGCCACTCCGGCAAGTGGTCGAGTCTGAACGCGTCATCGGCCAGTGCGTCGGCTCGGCTATTCGCGTAGATCATCTCGCCCGCCGTGTTGACGAGCAACACATAGCTGTCGCTTTGGTTCACGGCGTCAGCGAGACGAGCCGACTCCAACTCGGCGAGCGCGCGCGCCGACGCTTCGTTGCCGAGCCCGGCAAACAACACACCAATCGAAAGTGAGGTGAGAGTGGCCAGCAACATGAGGCTGATACTGCTGACGGACCACATCACCGCTGCATTGGGCATGGCATCGGCCCACGCGAACACGCCCTGCGGAATGAGCAACCCGATCGCGACGAGCATCAGCGCCGTGACGACCAGACAGAGTACACCGGCGCGCAGGCCGAGCAGGACGGTTGCAAGAATCGGGAACGCCATCACCCACAGGAAGCCTGACGCCTCGAACCCGAACCCGACCAGAAAATACGTTCCCAACAACGCAGGAATCGCGACGACGGTGGCGGCGCGGACTGCATAGGGCAGTGTGCGTGCAAAGAGCACCGCCAGCATGACGCAATACACTACCGTGTCAACGATGATGACGGTGTACTCGCCCTGCATGTACGCCAACCACACGGTCGGCACATAGCCGAGCATAGCAAAAACCGCGAGGCCGAGGAGCACGGCGGCCAGAATCCGCCTCCGCCACGCCTGAATAGGCGTACCAACGGCGGGGGCAATCCACGCCAGCGTGTGCGCGAGCCGATCACGCATGGCGCGCACGGTGGTCAGTGTGCTCGGGTGTCACGGAGCGCGCTGCGCATACCCACCATCGGCCCAAACGGGCGGCGCAAACTCGGAGCAAAGCAGACATGACAGCACCGGTGTGACGGGAGAGGAATCGGGCACGGCCCACGAACGCGTCAGAAGCGCAACACGAACGAAAGCGCACCCGCGTTGACGGCGCCAATGGGCGTGGGCACGCGACGCCAGCGTCCCTCGATGGCAAATCCATCGAGCCCGGTTGAGAGCGGCGCGAGTATCCCGATGCCCGCCGATGGCGCAAATCCGAACGAGCGACCCGCGTTGCCGAACGAGTTCGTGCCAGCCGCACCCAGCACGGCCACGGTGTAGACGCCAACCCGCCCGCGCATCGGATGGTATTCGATACCGAGTCCCATGCCGGATGAACGGCGCGCGGTTTCGCGCGGCACTGCGGCGCAGTCGCCCTCCACGCACTGCGACGCCAGTAAGCCGGCCTCCGATGTCACGCTACGATCGTGCAAGTGCAGGAAGGCCTCAGCGCGCCACGCCAGTGTCGGCGTGACGTAGCCGATGGCGCCCACGTCAAACGCCCCGCCGATGTTGGGGGCGTAGGTGGCGCCCCGTCCGGGAGGCGAGGTAGCCACGCCGCCCACCCCGATGCTGACGTGGCGTGGAATCCAGCGACGCGTCGGGACAGTGCGACTGGCCGCACGATGCGCCGCGCGCGCCAGCGCAGCGGAGTCGACGTGCACCGTTGCGTTGTCAATCGTGATCGGCCGCGATGTCTGCGCACGCAGCGCACGCGAGGCCACCGGCAACACGAGGCACGCGAGCGCGGTCAGCGCACCGAGCAACAACGTGGCGCGCGCCATATCTACAGCGAGCGACCCGCGCTACGGGCGGCCATGCGCGACGCTTCCGCTCGCACGTCGGACTCGGTGGACGGTACCGGATCTTCGCCGGGGTTGACGAAACGATCACGCTCGAACCGATGTTGACGATCATACAGGTCGCGGTAGCGTCCGTTGAGCTGCAACAACTCGTCGTGGGTGCCGCGCTCCACGATCTGTCCATGTTCCAGCACCAGAATCTGATCGGCACTGGTGATGGTGGACAGGCGATGCGCGATCACGAACGTGGTGCGTCCCGATCGCAGCCGCTGCAACCCTTCCTGAATGAGCGACTCACTCTCGCTGTCGAGCGATGAGGTGGCTTCGTCGAGAATGAGAATGCGCGGATCGGCCAGAATCGCGCGTGCAATCGCCACGCGCTGCCGTTGCCCGCCGGAGAGCTTGACGCCGCGTTCACCCACAATGGTGTTGTAGCCGTCGGCAAAACGCGACACAAACTCATCGACGTTGGCGATGCGTGCAACCTGGACCACTTCGTCATCGGTCGCGCCCGGACGCGTGAAGGCAATGTTCTCGCGCACCGTGCCATCAAACAGAAAGTTATCCTGGAGCACCACACCCAGTTGCCGACGATAATCGTGCAACTTGAGGGTGGACAAGTCGTGACCATCCACGACAATGCGTCCCTGCTGCGGTCTCGCGAACGCCATCACCAGCGAGATGAGCGTGCTCTTGCCGGACCCGCTCGAGCCGACCAGCGCGGTGGTGGTACCGGCCGGCGCCGTGAAACTCACATCGCGCAGCACTGGCGTATCGGATTCGTATTCGAACCACACATTCTCGAACGCCACATCACCGCGCAGCGGTGGCATCGCCAGTCGCGATTCATCTTCCTGATCTTCCGTGGCCATGTCGCGCAGCTCACGAATACGATCGAGTCCGGCAAAGGCTTCGGTGAGTTGCGTGCCGATATTGGCAATCTGTACGAGCGGGGCCGCTGCGAGGCCGATAAAGATCACGTACATGATGAGATCGCCCAACGTCATGGTGCCGGCGATCACCGCGCGTCCACCAAACACCATCACCAACACGCCGATCAGTCCGACGACGGCAGTGGACAGCGCGGTGGTCGCAGACGTTCCGGTGATGGTCTTCGCAATGTTCTGGAAGAGATTCATCACACCGCCGCTGAATACTTCCTGTTCGCGCTTTTCGGCGGTGTACACTTTCACGAGCCGGATGCCGCCGATCGTCTCGGCGAGGCGACCAGTGACGTCGGCGGTGATTCGTCCACGCTCCCGAAAGATCGGCCGCAACCGCTTGAACGCGGTGGACATGCCCGCCGCGAACACGGCCAACAACGTCATGGTGCCGAGCGTGAGCTTCCAGTTGAGCCACAGGAGCACGCCCAGCGCCACGGCGGCGGTGAGCAATCCACCGGTGAGTTGAATGAGACCGGTGCCCACCAGGTTGCGAATGCCGTCCGGATCGTTCATCACGCGCGAGATGAGAATCCCGGACTTGGTGCTGTCGAAGAACCGCACGGGCAGGCGAACGAGATGCGCCTGCACTTCCTCACGCATGGTGGCGATCGCACGCTGCGCGGCCACGCTCACCACCTGCGAAAGCGAAAATGACGTGATGGCCTGAATCAGCGTTGCCGCACCGCCCGCGAGCGCCAACGGGACCAGCAGACTGTAGTTCTGTTTGGTGAGCACTTCATCGATAACGAACTTGGAGCTGAACGGCAGCACGAATCCTGCGGCGCGGCTGATGAGCATCAGCACGAGGCCAATGCCCACGGAACGTCGATGCGACCAGATCAGCGCGCGCGCTTCGGCCCAGGCGCGCTGCGAGTCGCGTGGCGTCGTGGCTTCGCCGCCGTCACGACGTCCGCGTCGACCACCACCTTTTTCGGCGTTGGGCAGCGAGGCTCGAGGCAGAACGCGCGGCATTCAGTCTCGCTTAACGGCTGCGTCCACCGCGACCGCCGCGAGAGCGACCTGCCCCCGAGCGCGCTCCGCCGCCACCCGACGCACCATCTCGCGGTGCGCCGGACGGTGTGTCGGCGGACGGTGTGTCGGCGGACCGATACGGCGAGCTGTTCGTGCTCCCACCGCTGGCGGAACCCGATGCACCGGTCGATGCCCCACGCGCCGCACCCGACCTGGGCGCGCTGCTGCGCGGCGCGGCGGGCGCGTTACTCCGCGCGGCCGGTGCGCTGCCGCGCGCCGCCGGTGCACCACCCCGCGCCGCCGGTGCACCACCCCGCGCCGCCGGTGTGCTGCTTCGCGTGGTAGATGTACCCGATTTGCGGGCGGCCTTCTCGGCGGCCCGCGCACGCTCTTCGGCCTTGCGTTTGCGGATCTCGGCAATGCGATCCTTCAGCGGCACTTCGAGCTGCTCACCGGAGCGCGATGTGTAATCAAAATCGGGCAGCAACACACGCGGCAGACGACGATTGATCGCCTTCTCGATGTCGCGCAGCTCCTGCTCTTCATCGGGCGCGACCAGCGTGAATGCTTCGCCCGTGAGCTCGGCGCGTGCGGTGCGTCCCACGCGGTGGATATAGTCTTCCGGCGCGGTGGGCACGTCGAAGTTCACCACGTGGCCAAGCGCTTCGATATCGATACCACGCGCCGCGATATCGGTTGCCACCAGCACGCGGATCGTACCGTTCTTGAAGCCCGCGAGCGCGGCCGTTCGCGCAGACTGTGAACGATTGCCGTGAATGCGTTCGGCGCTGATGCCGCGCTTGATGAGCTGCTCCGCGAGGCGGTTGGCGCGATGCTTGGTGCGCGTGAACACAAGCGCTTCTTTCATATCGCCACGTTCAAGCAGCGCCATGAACAGCTGCGTCTTGAGATCCTGCGCGACCGGATAGATCGCTTGCGTAATGCCCACGGCCGGGGCCGAACGACGCTCGAGATCGATGGTAACAGGATTGTGCAGCAACTCGTTGGCCAGCTTGCCAATAGGCGCCGGCATCGTCGCGCTGAAGAACAGCGTCTGTCGCTTGGTCGGGATGTACTTGAGCAGCCGCCGGATGTCGGGCATGAAGCCCATATCGAGCATGCGATCCGCTTCGTCGAACACGAGAAACTCGACCCCCGACAGGGAGGCGTACGACGACTTGAGATGATCGAGCAAACGTCCCGGCGTCGCGATCATGACATCGACACCACTGCGGAAGGCGCGCTCCTGCGGTCCCATGCCGACGCCACCGTACACGGCGGCGGCGGTGATGGGGGTGTGCACCGCCATGCTCTCGAGGCTCTCGAGAATTTGTGCAGCGAGTTCGCGCGTGGGTGTCACGACGAGCGCGCGCGTGGTACCGCGCGGCTTGTCGATGAGCTGATGCAGAATGGGCAGCAAAAACGCAGCGGTCTTGCCACTGCCCGTCATGGCACAGGCGAGGATGTCCCGGCCTTCGAGGGCGGCGGGAATCGCGCGCTCCTGAATCGGCGTGGGGCGCGGGAACCCAAGCTCCTTAAGCCCCTTCTGGAGGCTGGGATGCAACTGCAGACTTGAAAACGACAGAAAACGGTCCGGGACAGAGAACGGAGGGTGGCGCGCCCGTCCGGACCCGCCTGCACATCCCTGCAATCTACACCGGAACCGGCCGAGACGATCGCGCGTGAACCGTCGCGGAAGAGCCGGCTATTTGCGGAAGAGCTCGGTATAAGCGCCGTAGCCGGCGGCGACGAGTGAGTCGGCTGGGATAAACCGTAACGCCGCCGAGTTCATGCAATAGCGGAGCCCGGTGGGTTGCGGGCCATCAGCGAAGACGTGTCCCAGGTGCGAGTCGGCACCCACCGAGCGCACTTCGGTGCGCTCAACGGTGAGGAACCGATCGGTTTTGGTGTACACGTTTTCCGGCGCGAGCGGCTTGGTGAAGCTGGGCCACCCCGTACCGCTCTCGTACTTGTCGCTCGAGCTGAACAACGGCTCGCCGGATACGGCATCGACGTAGATGCCGTCGTCTTTGAGCTCGTGATACGCATTGTTAAACGATGGTTCTGTGGCATCTTCCTGCGTCACGCGATACTGGATCGGCGTGAGTGTCGCGCGCAGCTCGGATTCGTCCGGTCGCAGCGCTCCAATCCGGCCATCGCTCGGTGCCGCCGCTTCCGCCGCCGTGGCCCGCTGCTTACCTGCCGTGAGCGAATACGTGGCGAATGCGCTGGCCACAATAATCATGAGGATGATGATTCGGGCCATGATCAGTTCGCCTTGAGGAGGCCGGTGGTACCGATGCCGGCGGCGTCTCCCCACAGCTCTTTGAGTCGCGAATCGCGGCCGCAGCTGGTGCGGTAGAACTTGTAGCGAATGGGATTCTTCAGGTAATAGTCCTGATGGTATTCTTCAGCCGCGAAGAAGGTTGTGGCATCGGTGATTTCGGTCACTACGGGGCGCTTGAGTTTCGCTGCGATCGCCGCTTTGGATGCCTCGGAGGCCGCCCGTTCGGCCGCGTTCGCCGGAAAAATTTCCGAGCGATATTGCGAGCCGCGATCGCAGAACTGTGCGTTGGCGGTGAGCGGATCGATGTTGTGCCAGAAAATGTCGAGCAACTGGGCGTACGTCACCTTGGCCGGATCGTAGGTGATCTCCACCGCCTCGGTATGTCCGGTGCGGCCGGCGGACACTTGCTCGTACGTCGGATTGCGCACGCTGCCGCCGATGTATCCCGATACGACCGACGAGACGCCGTCGAGCTTTTCAAACGGCGGTTCCATGCACCAGAAGCATCCGCCGGCGAAAATGGCGGTGCGGGTAGCGGCTGATGGCCCATCGTCGGCCAATGGGGCCGCGCGTCTTGGTGCTGCATCGCCGACCGGCGGTCGAAATAGCAGCGCGATCATCGCGACGACTGCGACGGCGCCTGCAATGGTAAGCACGGTTTTTGTAGACATGCAAAGCCTCGGGTTCAACGGTATAGGAGAGATAGTCCCAAATGCGATGAACAGTTCCCGATGCGCCGATGACGCCTGGGCGCCGGCCGTGCACTTCTCGCATCGCCGAGTAATGAAGTGCGTGTGTTCGCGGCTATTGCACGCTATAGCAAGTCGGGTCCCGCGATCGCGCCACCACGCACGAAGCGGTCGGGCGCGAGTGATGTCATGTCGAGTGTGTGGGCGTGTCCGTCGATGACAAGCTCGGCCATCAGTTGTCCGATCGCGAGCGCATGCATCACGCCGTGTCCCGAGGAGCCGTTGGCCAGCAGCAGGTTGGGCACGTCGCGCGTGGCACCGAACATGAGATGCCGATCGGGTGACATTTCGTAGAGTCCAGCCCAGCTCGACGGCGCGTCGATGGCGACGTCGCGCAGCGCGGGCAACACGTCGATCGTGCGCGCGCGGATGCTGGCCAGCCACGACGGGTCGACACTGGTGTCGAAGGGATCGGTGGTTTCCGTGTCGTTGGGCCAGAGCAGCAAAATCCGATCGCCGCGTACGCGCAGATGAAAGCCGTCGTCCGCCACAATCGTCATCGGCGTGTCGGTGGGCAGCGCGACGGTGGGCACCGTAATGGCGACCTGACGACGACGCGGTGTCACCGGAATCGCAACGCCGGCGAGTTCGCCAACTTGCGCGGCCCAGGCGCCGGCCGCGTTGATGACGCGCGCACACGCGATGCGCTCGGTGGGCGTGTGGACGGCTACGATACGATCCCCGTCCCGCTCAAGCTGTGTACACGGCGCGTTGAACGAGATGCGGGCGCCGTAGCGTTCAGCACTGGCGAGCAGGCCGTTCAGGAGCGCTTTGGGATTGATGTAGCCATCGCGCTGCGCGAACACACCACCGAGGAACTGTGACGCGTCCACGGCCGGCGACAGGCGCGCGATGTCGTCGGGCGAGACGACGTAGCCGTCGGTGTAGCCGGCCTCGTGCTGTACGCGCAGCGCGTCACGCAGCACCTCGAACGTGTCCCAGCTCCGCGCCATGAAGAGGTAGCCCACGGGCATGTATTCCGGATCCACGCCGTGCACCTCGTGAAAGGTGTTGAGCTGCTCGAGTGCCAGCAGGGACAGCTGCACGTTGATGGCGGTTCCGTACTGGGCGCGAAAACCTCCGGTGGCGCGACCGGTGCTTCCCGCCGCCGGTTGGGCGCTACGTTCGAGTACGCGTACGGTGCCGCCGCGGCGCTTGGTGAGGTGCCAGGCGATGGCGGCCCCGATGATGCCTCCGCCGAGAATGACGGTGTCTGCGCTGGAACGAATCATATGGGGGAATCTGGCGGCCAAACTTTTTTCTTGACAGGCGGTACCGGACTGCTTAATATCGCGTCATGGGAGTTGTTCGGTCATGGGACTACGGCTCTTGCTGTGGTCCCATTTTCGCGTCGCCCATGCGCGTCAGCGGGGCGCGATTGCCCGCAGGATACGGACGGTCGGTGCGTACGGAAATACCGATACCTCGGCAGTCAGTACTATTTCAGGAGTAGGTATGCGTACGACCGGTACAGTCAAGTGGTTCAACGACACGAAGGGTTTTGGTTTCATCACGCCTGAGAACGGCGGCAAGGACTGCTTCGTGCATCACTCAGCCATCCAGACGAGCGGTTTCCGTTCGCTGGCAGAAGGCGAGCGGGTTGAGTTCGACATCGTGCAGGGCCAGAAAGGCCCCGCCGCTGAGAACGTCGTCAAGATCGGCTGAGTCACTTGGCTGCTCGCGTCGCACTTCGTTGCGACGTGGCGATGGGCCGCTCGTAGCAATCCGAGCGGCCCTTCGTGCGTTCAATCCGACCATGGGTCTGGCACACGTCTGGGGGGGCCGAGTTGTCGCGGCGCTCCTGCTCGTGTACGGCACATGGAACCCGTTCGGGCTCGCCTTTTACGATTGGGCCCTCGCGCCACTCATGGGCGCGCCGCCAACCGAGGGGCCGGTCGCGCTCAAGTTCCTCGTGGGGGTCGTGCTCGTCGCCGCGTGGGCCATCTTCGTGACCGCAACTCGGCGTTCGCTGGGGCTGTGGGGCGCGATGCTCGCGCTCGCGCTCACCGGCGGAGTGATCTGGCTCCTCATCACGTATGATCTGGTCAGCGCGCGGAGCAGCCGGGGCGTGGCCAATGTCGTGCTGATTTGCCTCGCGCTGTGCCTGGCGGCGGGACTCTCGTGGTCATTCGTTTCGCGACGTATCAGCGGTCAAATCGACGCCGACGTGGTGGAGTAGCGCGGCGTCGCCGGTCGCAGCGGCGCTCCACGCCGTCAGCAGCGCACCATGAATCGCCCCCACATTGCGCGGTCCGAAGATGTCGGCGAGGAATGCGGGAATCGTGGCGAAGCCTCCGCCATACATCGTGAATATCGCAAACAGACACAGCTGAAACGGAAGCCAGGCTCCGCGCGCTGCGAGTGAGGGAATGAGCAGGAACAGCACCAGCTGTGCCGCAAAGAAGATGGCATACGTGTTCCGGCGACCGAGATAATCGGAAGCCGATGCTCACACGATGCGTCCGCCCGCATTGCCGTGGTGAACGTGGTATACGGCGGGTTGAGCCACCACGGCTGATCGGCGAACAGCGCTTGAATGGGGCGGTTGAAGGTGCTCCACGCGTAGACGGAGCCGATACACAAATGCACCAGCACCGCGCCGAGTGGGACGCGCCAGCGGTTGGTTGACATGAACGGTGTTGCAGAAACGACGGGATGGACAACATGGAAACTGCACATCGCACGCTACCGGTGGCACCGGGGGGCAGACATTGACGGCCGTCGTCTCCCGACACGGCGCGTGCGAATATATTGTCAGAACCCTCATGCGCGCATCGTGAACGACCCAGCCACCCCGTCGGAACCGATCGACCAACTCCGCGACGCGCTCGCCGAACGCTACCTCATCGAGCGTGCACTCGGCGCTGGGGGAATGGCCACCGTGTACCTCGCGCGCGATCGTCGGCATGATCGTGAGGTCGCGATCAAAGTGTTGCATGTGGACGTCGCCAGCACACTCGAGCATCAGCGATTCACGCGCGAGATTCAGCTCGCGGCGAGTCTCACGCACCCACACATTCTCCCACTCTACGATTCCGGCGAGGCGAACGGCATCCTCTTCTTTGTGATGCCGGTGATGCGTGGCCAAACGCTCCGGGAGCGGCTCCGCGAGGATGGCCGTCTCACGGTGGCCGCGGCCACGCGCCTCGCCGCCGAGGTGGCGGACGCGCTTGACTATGCACATCGCCAGGGGATCGTGCACCGCGACATCAAGCCTGAGAACATCCTGCTGCATGAGGGACACGCGGTCGTGGCAGACTTCGGCATCGCCAAGGCGCTCGTGGCGGCACAAGAAACCAGTTCGCTCACCCGTGTTGGCCTCATGATCGGTACGCCGGCGTACATGAGCCCGGAACAAGCGGCCGGTGAGGAGCTCGATGGCCGGAGCGATTTGTTTGCCTTGGGGTGCGTGCTCTACGAGGCGCTCACAGGCGACATTGCATTTACCGGTCCCTCAGCCGCTGCGGTGATCTCGCGCCGGTTTGTGCACACACCGGCCAGCATTACTGCGAGCCGCAGCGACGTACCCGCGTGGCTCTCCTCCCTTGTGGACCAGCTGCTCGCGCGCGAGGCGAGTGCACGACCGACCACAGCAGCCATGGTGGTTGCCGCGCTCCAGCAGCCCGCAGGATCGCAAACGGTGCAAGCGGCAGCAGCGCCGAACAGCATTGCGGTGCTCCCGTTCCTGAACATGAGCACTGACGCAGACAACGAATACTTCAGCGATGGTCTCACAGAAGAAATCATCACCGACCTCTCCAATGTGCGCGCCCTTCGCGTGACATCCCGCACATCGTCCATGCAACACAAGGGGAGTGCAGCGGGGCCGCGGGAGATTGCTCACACACTTGGCGTGCGCTACCTGCTCTCCGGCAGTGTTCGTCGGTCGGGCACCGCGCTGCGCATTGCGGCACAGCTGGTAGATGCCGCCGAAGACCGGCAACTCTGGGGCGACAAATTCAGCGGCACCATCGATGAAGTGTTCGATCTTCAGGAGCGCGTGTCACGTGATATCGTGACCGCGCTGGGGCTCACGCTCAACGCGGATGAAGAGCGACGGCTCGGCGCG
>JBBRDP010000075.1:0-15215 GCA_038203795.1 Gemmatimonadales bacterium | reverse complement strand
CGGCGACCAGGAGGCGGGTGAGTTCTCCCACGACGAGTTGCAGATCCATGATCTCGCGCCGCAGTGTCACCAGCGCATCGTCTTGATTGCGATTTGTGGACTGTTGATCCGCGATGCGGGCCCGCAGGCGCTCGACATCGTTTTCAATGTCCTCGATGTCGATCTGCTGCCCGATATTTCCCAGCAACAACGTCCGAGCCCAGCGCATATACTTTCTCCGTGTGCAGGTGGTAGGGTGCGGTAAACAACTATATACGCAGCGCGAATCAAGGGGATGCGGCGAGGGACTCGCCGACCTCGAATGAACCGCAGGTCAGCTCGAGACCGTCGACCGTCAACCGTTCACCCTCACTGTGAACTGAAGGCGCGGTCTGGACGGTACACGTAGAGGGCGTAATGGGCGGAAAAACCGTCAACCGTTCACGGTTTTTCGTTAACGGTGGCCGACCATTACGACGCCTCGCCTACGCCGTCGGGATCGCGCTTTTAGTTCACGGTACGAGTTCACGGTGAACGGTTGACAGTGCGAAATCGCGAGACCGTCCACCGTCAACCGTTCACCCTCACTGTCAACTGAAGGCGCGATCTGGACGGTACACGTAGAGGGCGTAATTGGCGGAAAAACCGTCAACCGAACGCGCGATCGCGACGGTACACGTAGAGGGCGTAATTGGCGGAAAAACCGTCAACAGTTAACTGTTTTTGGTTAACGGTGGCCGACCATTACGGCCCCTCGCCTGCGCCGTCGGGGTCGCGCCATTAGTTAACGGTAGGAGTTAACAGTTCACGGTTCACAGTGCGCAATCGCGAGACCGTCCACCGTCAACCGTTCACCCTCACTGTCAACTGAAGGCGCGATCGTGACGGTACACGTAGAGGGCGTAATGGGCGGAAAACTGTCAACCGAACGCGCGATCGTGACGGTACACGTAGAGGGCGTAATTGGCGGAAAACCGTCAACTGAACGCGTGGTCTGGACGGTACACGCCCCCCCCAGTAGCCCCCTCACCCTACATCCTCAAGCAGTACACCCTTGAGATATCCCGTCTCAGGAATCGTGAGCACTTCCGGATGGTCGACCCCTTGCCCGGTCACCGCGCGGATCGCAAGCTGTCGGCCGCTGTCGCCGGCCGCCTCCTGCAGCATCTCCAGGAACATCGCGCGATCCACGTGATGCGAGCAGCTCGCGCTGAACAGCACACCCCCGGGCGCGAGCAACTTCATGGCCTGCAGATTCACATCCTTGTAACCACGCAGCGCTCCATTGAGCGACGCACGCGATTTGGCGAACGCCGGCGGGTCTACCACGATCGTGTCAAAGCGACGTCCTGCGCGATACCACGCCCGCATCGCCTCAAAGGCGTCGCCCACGTGCGTCTGCACATTCGAAAAACCGTTCAGCGCCGCGTTCTCCATCGCACGTTCCAGCGCGGGGGCCGAAATATCGAGGGCCGTGACCTCGTCCGCCCGGCGCGCGAGATGCAAAGCGAATGAGCCGTGATACGCAAAACAGTCGAGCGCGCGACCGCGCGCCAAGCCACCGATGAGCACCCGGTTGTCGCGCTGGTCGAGGAACGCTCCCGTTTTCTGTCCATCCCACGGCGCGGCCAGAAAGCGTACGCCGAACTCCTGCACCTCGATGAGCCGAGGCACCGTGCCGACAAGCGCTTCGGTCTCGCGCGGCA
Source organism: Gemmatimonadales bacterium (assembly GCA_038203795.1). Lineage (GTDB taxonomy): Bacteria > Gemmatimonadota > Gemmatimonadetes > Gemmatimonadales > Gemmatimonadaceae > JAABRT01. The sequence continues at coordinate 13,530 of JBBRDP010000075.1, read as the reverse complement.
ATCCCTCGCGCGCACGCACCGATGGATCGTTGCGTGCGAGTATTCCTTCGCACCCGGTGTGTGCAACCAGCGCCGCCACAATGTCCGCGCGACACGCTTCGAGTCCGGCCGAAAGCAGCTGCACCACCAGCCAGCGGTCGTATTGATCCACCACGAGTGACGGCAGCCCGTCGCCCTCGCCGTGCACAAGCCGACGCGCATTCGTGTGGTCACGAAGCGCCGATCGCCGCGCCATCGCCACACCGATATGCTCGTGCCACCACTCGGCATTCACCACGCGCTCTGCTGACGGTTCGATCAAGCGCAGCGAAATCTCCGACGACGGACTCCACAACGCCTGACCCAGCGGACGCCCGTTCGATGCTTGTACACGCACCACGCCAGCCGGCACGCCGGGAGCCGCGAGCACGTCACTCTTGAAGATCCACGGATGGCCGCGCAACAGTCGCTGCTCGGCGCGTTTATTCACAGTGGCGGTGTCGATCTGATTGGGGCGAATCGTGCGCGCGTGTTGCTTCATGGTGTCGGTGTCGGTACGGAGAGACCGGCCGCGCCCAAGGGGACGGGTGGCGCAGAGACCACGGTTGTGGGTGTTGCAATGCCCAGCTCGCACCAAGTGGCGCGGGAGGCGAGCGTCGCTTCGTACACGGCGCGGTTGCGAGGCACGGCATCACGTGATCGTTCGTCGTGCCACAAGTGCCAGGCCACCGCGGAGAACTTGAGTGCCCGTCGCTCGACGCCGACGTGCTGCAGCCGCGCGACAAACTCGCTGTCTTCGAGTCCCCAGCCGGTCATGTGCTCGTTGTAACCGTTCACGTGCAGTGCATCCTCGCGCCAATACGCCACATGACAGCCGCGCACCCGTTCCAGTGGGTCGCTCGTGGTGCGCGACGCCAGCGGGGCAAGCCAGGGCAGGTACCACGAGTTGAGCCGATGCCGAACACCGGATTCAAACGCACGCGTGCTGATGCGCCCGGACTCGAGCCACTGCTCCGTTCGCGAACGGCTCAGGAGTGCGCGGCTGCCTTGCATGAACGTGTGGCGACGGGCCCGTGCGAGATGTTGCCGGATGGCGGCCGGATGCAGCACGATGTCCCCGTCAATTTGCACGATGTAGTCGCTGCTCGACGCAGCGATGGCGCGGTTGCGAATGGCGCCGGCCCGAAAGCCGTCGTCGCGGTGCCACACGTGGTGCAACGGCACTGGAAAGTCGGCCGCGAAGCGTGCGATCACGGCTGCCGTCTCCGGCCCCGACCCGTCGTCGGCAATGAGTACTTCGTCGGGAAGTCGATCCTGAGCACGCAGCGCGCTGAGCACGAGCGCGAGTGCCGATGGCCAGTTGTACGTGGCCACCAACGCGGCACAGCGAGTGTGTTCCGACACCGCGTTACTCCCAACGCGTGGTCATGAGCGACCGGCCGTCACCGCTGCACTCAGCGCGCGCGCCGCCGCTTCCGGATCGGGTTGCGACAGCACCGCGCGGATCACCGACACCCCATCGAATCCAGCGGCGATCACGGTCGCTGCATTCTCGATGTCGAGCCCGCCAATCGCGACCGCCGGCCGCGCCGCAGCCCGTGCCAATTCAACCGCCGCAGCAACTCCCAGTGCAGTGCCCGCGTCGTGCTTGCTCGGTGTTGCAAACACAGGACCGACGCCCACGTAGTCCGCGCTGTCGAGCTCGGGCACGTCTTCAAACGAGCCGAGCGACGCGCCGAGCAGGAATGACGGCGGGACGATGGTGCGCGCGAGCGCAATGGGAACGTCGGACATTCCCAGATGCGCGCCTGCGGCTCCGGAGAGCAGAGCAATGTCAACCCGATCGTTCACGACGACAGGAACGTGCAACGCACCAACGAGTAAACGCGAGACGCGGAGCAGCTCGCGCGATGTCGCGTGTTTGAGACGGACTTGCACCATGGTCACACCGCCGCGTTCAGCGGCCATGGCGCGCGCGACGAGACCGTCTACGCCATCGCGGACATCATCGGTAATGGCGACCACCGCGAGCGCAGCGCGAACGCGCTCACTCGTCCACGCGTCAGCCGAACGGGCTCGCATCACTGTGAGCCGCCGCCGTTGTCTTCGCGACGGCTGCTGCGCCGCCTGGCTTCGCGGCGCACCATCGCAATCGCCTGTTGATGTTCGGCGAACGTATTGCGGAACTCGTGATGTCCATCGGGATGCGCCACAAAATACAGATACGGCACATCGGCGGGATACAACGCGGCTTCAAGACTGGCCGCCCCGGGCGACGCGATCGGCCCCGGCGGCAACCCGTCGTAGCGGTACGTGTTGTACGGCGAATCCACTTCGAGATGTACGAACAGCACACGGTCCACGTGCTTGGGTAACGCGTATTGCACGGTCGGATCGGCTTGGAGACGCATGCCCTTCTTCACGCGATTCCAGTACACGGCCGAGATGATCGGACGTTCGTCGGCCACACGTGCTTCTTTCTCGACGAGCGCGGCCATCGTCACCGCTTCATGTCGCGTAATGCCGAGCGAATCGGCACGCGCATTCCACTCGTCACGCCAGACGGCATCAAAACGTTCGAGCATGGTTTGCACGGCGCGACGTGCGGTGGTCTTCGCCGGAAACGTGTACGTGTCGGGAAAGAGGTATCCCTCAAGCGTCGCGGCGGTCACGCGGCGTTCCGCGCGCCACGCCGAGTCGCTGGCTGCCGCGCGCACGGAATCCTCGGGCACGTCAAGTACTTTGGCGAGACGCGGGACGATCATGCGCAGGTCGAACCCTTCGGGAATGGTCACGGTGACGAGCAGTCCCTCACCGCGAACCAGCGCGTTGAGCACCTCGCTCCACTTTTGACCGGGGCGCAACGCGTAGGTGCCGGCCTTGATACCACGATCACGTCCGCCGATCGAGGCGTACCATCGAAAGAGGCGCGCCGAACCGATCACACCGGCGTGTTCGAGGGAATCTGCCGCCGTGCGGAGTGACGCACCGACAGGCACGATCACCTGCACCGGCGTCTCACCCGACCCGCCGCCGCCGCACGCCTGCACGCTCGCCGCGAGAAACGCGCCCGCGACCCACCGTGCAAACGAACGCCGCCGCATCAGTCGCGCCCCTCTCCCTGCCACGGTGCCACCGGCTCGCCGAGCACCACGCCTCCCCGTTGGGCCTGCAGCACCTGCTCGAGGAGAATCGCGGCGGCGAGTGCATCAACGTCACCTTTGCGGCCGCGCGTGCTGCCTCCTTGTTCCCGCACCGTCCGAAGCGCGGCGGCAGTGGTGAACCGTTCGTCAACCAGTCGCACCGGGCGCACAGTACGCGCTGCGAGTTTCGACGCGACTTCGCGCACCTCGCGCGAGCGGGGCGTCTCGTTCCCGTCGCCGTCGATCGGCAAACCGAATACGATCGCATCCACGCCAAGCGTGTCGGCCTGTCGCAACAGTTCCGCAATCGGCGGACGCTTTCCCGCGCGTCGTGTGACGACGCCGGCCGGTGAGGCCAGCATGCCCAGCTCGTCACTCACGGCCAACCCGATACGGCGGTCTCCCCAATCGATGGCCAGTGTGCGACACGTCGTCATACGCTGCGCCTGCTCACGGCTCATGCATGTGGTCGAAGAATTCCTGATTGGTCTCCGTTCGTTCCATGCGTTTGAGCAAAAACAAGATCGCTTCATCGCTCGGCATTTCACTGACGAACGACCGCAGCAGGTAAATGCGCTGTTGTTCAAACGGCGTGAGCAACAGCTCTTCGCGACGTGTGCCCGACTTGTTCACATCGATCGCCGGAAAGATGCGCTTGTCAGCGATTTTGCGATCGAGTACAAGCTCCATGTTGCCAGTGCCCTTGAACTCTTCAAAGATCACGTCATCCATGCGCGAACCGGTTTCGATGAGCGCGGTGGCGAGAATCGTGAGCGAGCCGCCTTCGGCGACGTTGCGCGCCGAGCCGAAAAACCGTTTGGGCTTTTGCAGCGCCTGCGCCTCCACACCGCCCGACATGATCTTGCCGCCGGATGGCGCGATGGCGTTATGCGCGCGGCCGAGTCGCGTAATGGAGTCGAGCAGGATCACCACGTCCTGCCCACTCTCCACGAGACGTTTGGCTTTCTCGATGACCATGTCAGCCACTTGCACATGGCGGTCCGGCTGTTCGTCGAAGGTGGAGCTGATCACCTCGGCCGAAGGCACGCTCGCTTGCATATCGGTGACTTCTTCCGGGCGTTCATCAATGAGCAGAATGATGAGCGTGATTTCCGGATGATTGGCCGCGATCGCGTTGGCGAACTGCTGCAGCAGAATCGTCTTGCCCGCTTTGGGCGGGGCGACAATCAGGCCGCGCTGCCCTTTCCCGAGCGGCGCGATGATATCGCAGAGACGGCAGGCCACGTCTCCGCCCGGATGCTCGAGGCGAATGCGTTGGTCGGGATAGCGGGGAGACAGGTTGTCGAAGGCGATCCGCTGCTTCGCCTTCTCTGGATCGAGACCGTTGATACGCTCCACCTTCAGCAGCGCCAGGTATCGCTCTCCTTCTTTCGGCGGGCGCACTTCGCCCATGACCGTGTCGCCGGTGCGGAGATCGAACCGCTTGACTTGCGACGGAGAGACGTAAATGTCGTCAGGGCCGTACAGGTAGTTGAAATCCTGCGCCCGCAGAAAGCCATAGCCTTCCGGAAGGACTTCGAGCACGCCTTCCCCATACAACGTAGTCTCCGCATCGAGCAACGCTTGCTCAATGCGGAAGATCAGATCCTGCTTGCGCAGGCCCGATGTGTTGGTAACGTGAAGTGACGCGGCGAGAGCCTGAAGCTCCTGCACCGACATCCGCTTCAATTCGGCGACGTGCACGTGGCGCGGCGGGAGAAGGGTGGGCGAGCGAACGTACTCGCCACGCCCGTCCCGGTCAATACCAGGACGACCCATGAAGTGGTGAATGACGCGATGCGCGCGGCAGGATTCGAACCTGCGACCTTCGCCTCCGGAGGGCGACGCTCTATCCAACTGAGCTACGCGCGCAGAATGAGAAGCCTAACGGGCCTCACCCCGTCCGAGCAAGCACTCGGCGCGCCCCGGGCGCCCGTGACGATCATGTGACGCCGCGGTGGTATTACTGCGCCCTCACTTCCACCCCACGCGAATGATCCTTGAGTTTGGCCTCCCTGATTTCGGCGTAACGCGACTCACGCCACTGCTCCCCGACGCCGAAGAGCTGCGCCGACTCTCAAGCCTGCGCCGCGTGGAGTCCCAGGCTCCAACGGCCCGCGGCATCCTGCTGGGACTTCAGGAACCGCCCTCGCCCTCGCTGCTGGACTCGCTGCAATCCCTTCGGAGGCGCCATCGATGGCTTCCTATCGTCGTCGCGGGCCCCGAGCAGGAGATCGGCATGGAGTCGGGAGATCGTCAACAGCTCATGGAGGCCGGTGTCGATCGCGTGATCTCATGGAGTATGCTCGGCCGACGAGACATCGAAACTCGTGCGGTATGGCGTCGGATGCCGCTGCTTCGGCTCGCGTACGTGGTGCACCGGGCCCATCACCTGCCGGATCCGGTGCGGGCCCTCATGGTCCGCGCGATTGCTGAAATGCGTCCCGTGCCAAGTGTCGCCGCGCTGGCCGCGCTGGGCGGACTGCACCGCGCCTCCCTGTCCCGGTTGTGGTCGCGTGCCTCGCGCGACGTCCCAACCGTGGGCGTGTTCGTTGACTGGCTCCAACTGCTGCATGCCGTGGTCCGGAAGGACTCCGGTCGCACCTGGCGAGGCGTCGCACATGAGCTGGAAATTCGTCATTCGTCGATCGCCCGCATGGGCACGCGGGTGCTTGGACACACCCTGTCGGAATACGACCTGACGGCTCGGCGGGAAATCTTTGAACGGTTCTTGCGGGAAATGCTGGGAATGACGCCGTCCGAAATAAAACGGCACGCCCCGATGGCACCGCCCCTCTCACGTCCCGCGCTGGAATCGCCTGCACGGCTTGGGTTTGAGAGTCTTCAACTGGAACCACCGGCGCCACTCCCCACACGTGCGCCCCGCGGGCATGCGGATTTTCTGGGCATCGGAATCTGGATGATGTAACCGCTGCGGCCGCAACGGCGTCATCCGCAACGGCGTCATCCGCAACGGCGTCAGCCGCAGCGGCGTCATCCGCAACGGTCGGCATACTGCCCGCCTATTCGTGCTCGATCGGCTCCACGGCCGCGAGAATCGCGGCTGGCAACGGCGCGCGGTCGGCGAACGCCGCATGAAATGTGGACACCGTCTCGGCGAAGGCACCGGGTCGGCGCAGCTGCTGTGCGCCCATGCCGACGTAGCGGCGAAGCAGGTAGTTGAGATTCCGCCACGAAGGCTCGTCCAGTTGGCTGGCAATGGTTGCCATCGACGCATTCACCGTAGACAACTGGTGCGCGATGAACGCGACGCGGCACCATCCCACCAGTTCGCTCGCCGACGGGCTGCCCGCCTGCTCGAGGCGGTGGTGCAACGTGCGCCGACTGACGCCCAGTCCCGCAGCAATCGACGGCACGTCAAGTCGCTCGCGGAGATGCCGCGCGATGAACTGGAGCGTCATGCGTACGTGTCGGGGCAGTCCGTGGCACAGCTCGTCCACCACGCGCGTCGCGACGCTGCGTTGTTCGGCGTTCTGCAAGACGCGCAGCAACACGGCGCGCGAGTCGTCGATGTCGCGCAGGACCAGATCGGCCAGATTCGCTTTCCCCGTTTCGAGAATGAAACGTGAGTTGAGCGTGCGCGGATCGACGTAGCCGATGATAGGGTGCTCGGGGAAAGCGGCGTGTATGCGCTCGACCGCGCGTAACGCTTCTGCCTGATGGGTCGGTGCCAAAAAAATCACCGTCGCGCAGACCGGCGACTGCGCAAGCAGCGCCTCTTCAAGCTCGCTGGTTGCCTCGATCATCAAGAGCGAGGCAAATCCGCGAAACGCCTCCGAGAGGCGGGCTTGAGCGATCCGGTCCCCGAACAGCAGGGCGACGCGGCGGTCGGTCATCGAGTACCCTGAAAATTGGTTGCCCACAGCGCACACCAATTGCCCATGGCGCACACCCACCAATTATGCGGTGGGGGTACTTGTTCATCAACCCTTACCGGAGTTCTTGATGACACGCTCAGTCCGCCTCCTCGCCGTCGCCCTGATCAGCTCCTTCGCTCTCGCCGCCTGCACTGGCTCACCGACCGGCGTTGACGAAACGCAGTCCCCCGCCAGTTTCGACTCGATGCCTTGGGTGTGATCTGACGCCGCTGCGACATCAGGCGGCCACCGCATATAGACGAGCCAGTCCGGATCTTGTTGACTCCGTCAGACATTCCCGATCCGGGAACGCCTCGGTGAACCGGGGCGCGTCAATAGCCGGTGCCATGATCTGAGTCAGCAGCGCCTCAGCACGAAAGGTAAGTTCGTGGAATTCGTGTTGTCGCGATAGGTCCAGCGCCTCGCGGGTGAATCGGTCGGCCGCCTCCAGCGAGCCGGCCGCTGTCCACCCCATGGCCAAGCCGAGTAGCCATTGCCCATGTTCGAAAGGGATGGCAGCGCCGCAGTGGCGCCTCCCGCCTTCCTCGAGCGTGAGCAACAGAGAGCTTTTGCCGCCTCGACCCGCCGCCTCGGCAGCGGTCGCGGCCACCGCCAGCCACACGCGGGCGCTCTTGGCCAATCGAAGGGCGCCTTCGAGTCCCGCTAGTGCTTCGTCCACGAAATGGGCGCGGAGTGCAACGGACGCCAGGTTATGCAACACGCCGGCGCGTTCTTCGTCGGATGTCGACAGGTCGTACACCCGCCAGCCGTGCAAAAGCGCGTCTGCCAGCGAGTTCATGGCCAGCGCATGGTTCATCAGTCCCCAACGAGCCACCGACTCGAGCGGACTGTCGAGCCGGGCGATAGCCAGCGTCCGGGAAAAAAGCTGAAGTTGGGCCGGCCGGTTGCCTCGCATGATCGCCAGATTGCCCAAGCCGCCGAAGGCGTAGCCCGCAACACACGGGAAACCACGCTGTTCGGCTTCTTCGGCGACCCGCTGATACATCTCCTCCGCCGTAGCCGTCTCACCCAGCTGACGGACAATACGGGCGAGGTGGTTGGTCGCGGACAGTGCGCTCGCCGCATCGTGTCGGGCTACGATCTGTGCCGCAGCCGACACCGTCGCGTACGCCATTTCGAAGCAAAGGTCGCGCTCCATGTCTTCGGCCGCAACCCGGAACTGTTCCGCCGCCAGCACGAACGGATTTTCCGAGCGCGGTTGATCATGGTCCACGTGCGTCGGTCGACGCGCCAGGTCCGGAAGCAACTCATCCGGCAGCGTTTGCAGGAATCGCAATCGAAAATCCGGCGGCAGCGTGGCGACGCGCACCGCAATGTGTGTGATGGAAAACCAGCCGTGCGGTTGCGTCGGATGGCCGACCCAACGCGTGCCGTCACGCACATCCGTCTCATAGGCCGCCATCGGCAGCAACGGTTCGCGCATCGCTACTCCTTAGAACCGGCTGAAGCCGGTCGTCGAGGTCAAGGACTCTTCCCCGCGTCGGGCGACGGGGGGGCTTCCGGAAAAAAGCGCGGGCTACCGATCAGCTCCCCACGACTGCGCAACAAATGCGCGTGGCGAAGTGCTTCCAGCACACGATCGACTTCGATAGGGCGTTCTACAAACGGCAAGTTGCACAGGGCCACCATAAATCGCATCCAGGCTGCGCCGTAACCAGCGCGTGCGAGTCGCGACTCCGCCTCCGTGCGCGCGTCGCGCACCAGCGCCGCCGCCGACAGCAGCTCACGCTCAGCGAGCCACACTTCATAGCGTGGTTGTTGTTCGGACGATTCGCCGGACACCAACGATTCGTTCATTCAGAAGAAGCGGAAGTCAAACGTCGCAGAACTCAAGTCTGCAATAAGAAACCTGCACAGGTCGCTCTGCGTAGAGGTGTTCGCCGTGGGCAACTGGTGTGCGCTGTGGGCAATCAGTTTCGGGGGGTGCGTGACGTTTGTATGACGCAAAGGGAGACAAGAAGGACGATGTCGTGCGGCGGAATCTGGCAGGATCGACAATCTCAAAACCTCATCGTATATTCATGCGGCGACTCTGTCGCTCGCTCGCTTCGGCACGTACCATCTACAGTGCTCAGGCAACCCTTTCGGGGTGAGCCGCATCCAACATCTCGTATTGTGCCGTCTGTTTTCGGTCCCATCCTGTCGCTCGCCGGAATGTCAGCCGGTGAGCCCCGCCCTGCGACCCGCTCGCCAATGCCTTCCGTGTTCCAGCTTCGTGCCGTCTCTTCGCTCCTGCTCACGTGCGCGTTCCTTGCCGCGTGCAACAAGGATGGTGAAGGCGACGCGCCCGAGACCGACGCCCCAAGCGCCCAAACCGGCTCCGCCCAAGAGGACGCGGCTCCACGAACAGCGGTCGCGCTGCCGGTAGTGGCGCAAGAGGCAACCGAGGGTGACCTCGTCCTGCGCGTGAACGCGCGAGGCGATATCTACGGCGACGTCGTGGTCAAGCTGTCGTCTGATGTCAGTGGCCGAGTGGCCGAAGTCCTCGTGAAGGCGGGCTCGCGCGTGAGCAAGGGGCAACCGCTGGTAAAACTCGATCCGCAATCGTTCGACTTCGCCGTGCGCGAGGCGCAGGCTTCGCTCGAAGAACGGGAACAGGCGTTCCGGGAAAGTTTTGTGCCGGAGTCGATGGTCACTGGAGTCGGGCCGACGACCGAGCAGCGACGCGCGTTGCGGGTTCGCAGCGGTGTGCAGCGCGCCGAGATTACGCTCGACAAGGCGAAATGGGAGCGCGACCGTTCCGTCGTGTCGTCGCCCGTGAACGGGTTCGTTGATCGCTTCGATCTGGCCGTTGGCGAACAGCTTGGTGCCGGCACCACGTTCGCGACGGTGGTGGATGTGGGGTCACTGCGCATCGAAGCCCGGGTGATGGAACACGACATGCCGCTCATTCGGGTGGGCGGCGAGGCCGTGGTCACCAGTCCGGCCGTGCCCGGACGCAGCATGCGCGGACGAATCGACGCCGTGTTGCCGATGATCGACAGTGTGAAACGCATGGGGCGCGTGATCGTGCGTGTGCCGGGAGAATCGGCGCTGCGTCCGGGCATGTACGCCGATGTGCAACTCGAAGCGCAGCGGTTGCCCGGCCGCATCATGGTGCCGGCCAAGGCGGTCATTGAGCGCGACGGCCGTCCACTGGTGTTTGTGGTACGCGAAGGACGTGGACAGTGGACCTACATTCAGCCCGGTCGTACGAACGGTGTGGACACCGAAGTCCTGCCCGATTCGAGTACGGGCGTGATTCCGATCAGCCCCGGCGATCAGATCATTGTTGACGGACATCTCACGCTGACGCACGACGCGGCCGTCACTATTTCGGTACTGCGCGAACGCGACGACGCACCGACCCGCCGCACGCCGGCGTCGGTGCGCCGGAATAACAACTGATCGCGGCCGGAGACGAACATGTCTTTGGCAAGTATGGCCGTACGTCGTCCGGTCGCGACGATTGCTGCAGTGTTGGGCGTGGTGCTGCTCGGCAGCGTGTCGCTCAGCCGCATGCCGGTCTCGTTGTTGCCCGATGTCACGTTGCCGGTGCTCACCATTCGCACCAACTACCCCGGTGCTGCGGCGCAGGAAGTTTCGCGCTTCGTTGGTGAGCCAATTGAAGAAGCGATCGCGGCCACGCCCGGATTGGTTGAGCTGCGCTCGGTCGCCCGCAACGGCGAGGTGACCACCACAGCGCGCTTTGGTTGGGGCACCGACATGCGCACCACGGTGCTCAACGTGCGAGAGCGCCTCGATGCCACACGCGGACGGCTGCCCGAGCGCGCGGAACGCCCCACGCTGCTCACCAGCGATCCGGGAGAACGACCGATTGCCGTTCTGGCGATGCGCGCCACCAGTACGGCCGAACGCGCGGCACGAGACAGTTTGCAGAGCGGTGTATCGGGTGGACTCGGCGTTGGCGATTTGCGCGGTTTGGCACGAACGGCCGAAGATGTATTCGCGCGACGTCTCGAACAAATCGCCGGCGTCGCGTCGGTGGCGGTAGTGGGCGCACCTGCGGATGAAATTCGCGTGGACGTCGATCCCGATCGTTTGCGCTCGTTGGCCCTGACGCCGGAAGATGTGTCGCAGGCGATTCGCGTACAGAACTCCACCGGGGCCGGCGGTACGGTGCGACGCGGACAGTTCCGGTTCTCCGTGCGCGCGCTCACGGAGTTCCGTGATCTCAATGAGATTCTTTCGGTACCGGTGGGTTCGCAAGGCAGTGGCATCACGCTGCGCGATGTGGCCACGGCCACAGTCGCCCTTGCCGATCCTGTCACGATCACACGACTCGACGGGCGCGAAGCGATCGGACTGGTCGTCTATAAAGACGCGGGCTCGAACACCGTCTCGGTCACCAACCGCATGATGGACGCGGTGGAGTCGCTCGAGGCGGAGTTTCCGGCGGTGGAACTCACGGTAGTGGCGTCGCAGGCGGAGTTCGTGGTGGACGCGCTGTCGAATCTCGGACAGGAAATTGTGGTGGGCGGTGCCATGTCGCTGCTCATGATTCTGGTGTTTCTGCGTGATTGGCGCGTGTCGATGGCGATTGGTTTGATGGTGCCGCTGTCGGTAATGGTGGCACTGGTCACGTTGCAGTCGCTTGGCGTGACCATCAACGTGCTGTCGCTTGGTGGCTTGGCATTGGGCACCGGGATTCTGGTGGACACCGCGATTGTGGTCGCCGAGGGTGTGGGGCGACGACGAGAAGAAGGCATGGGGTATATCGATGCGGCAATCATCGGCACTGAAGAAGTCTCGGGGCCGCTGCTTGCCGGCACGCTCACCACGATGCTCGTCTTCGGGCCGATCATTTTTGTGCAGGGATTGGCGGCTGCGCTCTTTCGCGATCTGTCACTCAGCGTGGTGATGACGGTTGGTGCGTCACTGTTGTTGTCGCTCACGCTCATGCCGGTGATGATGGTGGGCAATCGGCGGCGGGCCATGCGATTGCAGGCCAATCCACAGAAGAAGCAGCCGCCCGGGCCTACCGGTGCCAAACTCGACGCATTCGGTACGCGGCTCGCAGATTTGTATGAACACGGCGTGTCGTGGTCACTGCGCAATCCGATACCGGTGTTTGCGGGTGGCATCGCACTGCTCGTGGTGATGGTGGTGTTGTTCATCAGGTTGCCCAAAGAAGTGCTGCCGCGCGTTGACGAGGGCGTGCTCGTGGCCGAAGTGCAGTTGCCCGAGGGCACGGCGCTTGAAGCCACGACCCAGGCGATTCAGGATATTGAGCGCGCGTCGACGGCGCTGGGCGCGGTGGGTGTGTACGCCCGCGTGGGTCGCGCGACCGATGAAGAGATTCTGTCGGGCGCGAATCCCGGTTCGTCGGCCACCGCGCAACTCATTGTGCCGGTGCCGCAGGACAAGAGCGCCGCGCGCTTTGCGGAATCGCTACGCGATGCGGTGCCGCAACTTGTCTCGCAAGGCGCCTTGGCGATCGATCTTGCGGGACAATCGGAGTTTGGCTCGCTGATCGGTCGGGAAGGCCGTATCGTGCGCGTGGAAGTGTCCGGTGCATCACTCGACGACTCGCAGCGCTGGGCCGACTCGGTGCGCACCATGATGCGCGCGCTGCCCACGCTCTCCGATGTTCGCGATGCGTTCGCCGCCACGCAGCCCGTGATTGAAGTCTCGCTGCTGCGTGCGCGTATGGCGGAACGCGGTATCACGCCAGCGCAGGTGTCGAGTGCATTGCAGGGTGGCTTGGGCGGTGTCGCATCGTCGGAGTTGCGCGAGACCGATCGCCGTACGCCGATCAAGGTGCGGTATGAAGGCGTGCGCAACGAGAATCTGGCCACGGCGTTGGCCACCAGTGTGTCCGGTGTGCCCGTCTCGCAGCTCGTGGAAGTGAAGGAGATCCGTGCGCCGCTTGAAGTGGTGCGCATTGGGCAACGCCCCGTTTCGATCGTAGAAGGACTGGTTGAAGAAGGCGGCACGGCGAAGGCGGCGAGTGATGTGGCGAGCGGCATGGAGCAGCTCGGCTTGCCGGCGACCGTCAGCTGGCAGGTGGCCGGCGCCGACGCGGAGCGCAAGCGAACCTCTGACGAACTGGCGCTTGTTGGTGTGCTCGCGGTGCTGCTGGTATTTCTCGTGCTCGCGGGCGAGTTCAGCTCGTTCACGATTCCGATGGTGGTCATTACGACGGTGCCATTGGCCGCCGCGGGCGGCGTGATTTTCTTGTGGGCCACGGGGCAGAGCATCAACGCCGTGTCGCTCATCGGCATTGTGATCATGGTGGGTATGGCCGACAACGAAGCGGTCGTGAAGCTCGATGCGATCCGTCGATTCCGCGAACTCGGGCACGGTGTGAACGAGGCGGTGTTGCTTGGCGGCCGACAGCGGCTGCGGGCCATCACGATGACGTCGCTCACGACGATCACCGGTGTCCTGCCGCTCATGCTCGGCATGGGCAGTGGCGGTGCGCTGTATCGTCCGCTCGCGGCGGCCGTGATTGGCGGTTCGATCAGTGCACTCGTGGTGACGTTCTTTTTGTTGCCCACCGTGTATTC
>JBBRDP010000074.1:0-15398 GCA_038203795.1 Gemmatimonadales bacterium | reverse complement strand
CTTCAAGTACCGCCAGTCGCTCCTGCACGTTCGTGCGCGATGTCGCAATGTTGCCGAGGCGTTCCGAGTGATCAGCGCCGGCCGCCTGCTCACGCATGAGCACGCGCGTCTGCACATCGAGATCGTTGATCTGACGACGCAAATCTTCAATCGGACCGGGCGTGGCGCTCTGCCCGAGCGCCAGTCGTGCGCAGGCCGTGTCGAGCACACTGACCGCCTTGTCCGGCAGCTGACGATCGGGCAGATAACGATGCGAGAGCCGAACCGCCGCATCAACTCCGCTATCGAGAATGCGCACTTTATGGTGCTTTTCGAGCGCTGGGACGACGGCGCGCAGCATGAGCAGGCACACATCTTCGGTGGGTTCATCCACTTTCACAACTTGAAAGCGACGCGACAGCGCAGGATCTTTTTCAAAGAACTTTTTGTACTCGCTCCACGTGGTCGCGGCCACGGTACGCAGCTCACCACGCGCGAGCGCCGGCTTGAGCAGGTTGGCCGCGTCGTTCTGGCCGGCCGCGCCGCCCGCACCGATCATGGTGTGTGCCTCGTCGATGAACAGAATGATGGGCGTGGGCGATGCCTTCACTTCGGCGATGAGTCCTTTGAGACGATTTTCGAACTCGCCTTTTACACCGGCGCCGGCCTGCAGCATCGCCAGGTCGAGCGATCGCAGCGACACGTTGCGCAGCGGCGCCGGCACGTCGCCTTCCACGATACGTCGCGCAAAGCCTTCCACGACGGCCGTCTTGCCAACGCCCGCCTCGCCCACGAGAATCGGATTGTTCTGACGTCGACGCGTGAGGATATCCACCACCTGTCGCACTTCAACATCACGGCCGAGCACCGGATCGATCTTGCCCTGTCGCGCGTTCTCGGTGAGATCAACGGTGTACTGATCGAGATTCGGCGTGCGGCCCCCTGCTTTCGCACCGGGCGCGGCAGCGGCCGCTGCCGACTCACCGCTGCCACTGTCGAGCGCCACTTCTTCCGACGCTTCCGCGCTCGGCGCAGTGATCGTCACGTAATCCTTGCGCAGGGCATCGAGCGGAATCTTGCCGAACTCGGCGCTGATGTCGTTGGCCACACGCGCCAGTTCGTCATTGGCGAGCAGTGCGAGCAGGCAATGGCCGGAGCGCACGCGCGGTGCGCCGTAGTCGACCGAGCCAATGATCCACGCTTCACGCAGCATCTTCACCAGCTGCGGACTCAGGCTGGGCGTGCGTGCGTTGCCGCTCTTGAGGCGATCGAGGCCGCGCGCGAGATCATCGGCCAGACGCGAGCGATTCACGCCGTAGTGTTTGACAATCGCCGCCAGATCACCGTCGGCGTTGTCGATCGCCTTCATGAGAAAGTGTTCGATCTCGACGTCGTAATGCGTACGCGAGAGACACAAACCCGCTGCGGCCTCGACATGGCCGCGCGTGGCGGGATTGAGTTTGCCGATCAGGCCGCGAAGATTCACCGACATGGGGACTCCACTGGTGGGACGGGAGGGATGACGCGGAAGGAGGTCAGCACAGCAGCAGCACGGTTTCGTCGGGGTCGCGCTGCATGGGACGCACGCGTAGCCACGTCCCCAGGCCGAGGGTGGGAATATCCGGTGCACCAAGCCGTACGCCGGGTACATCGTCTCGTTTGAGAACCAGCTGCGCCTCTACTCCAACCTGTTCGTCGGCGTAGAGTCGGGCCAGTGCCACGAGCGCGGCGTGCGCAGTGCCGCCTGGCAGAAAGTCGTCAAACTGGCGGCGTGTGAGGGGGCCGAGGCGCAGGCGGACCCGCGCTTGCGGGTCCCAGACGGCGTCTCCAACCACGCCAAACCCGAGTCGCCCGTCGTCACTGTCGGCGCCTACATCGAACCGACCCGTGCTGCCGAGCGTGCGCCACGCGCCCACAAACTGTTCGACCACTGCCCGGACCGCGAAATAGTCGGCGACCAACTGTGCAAGTCCGGCCGCACTGCGCGGACGCGCGGCGAGCAGACCCGCGTAGTAGGCCAGGGAATCGTCGCGCACCGCCGAACGGTTCTGCACGCCCTTCGTGCCAAAGCCGATGAGGTCGAGCAGATGATCGCGCAACCGATCGGGACGACCCGACTCCACCGACTCTACAAACCGATGCCGCGCCCACGCCCGGTAGAAGAGGGAGATGAGGCGGTGGTGGAACATGTCGAGGAAATCGCGCATCGCCGTATCGCGCGCGCGTGTGCGATCGGCCACGTGCTGCGTATACGCGTGCGGCATTACGCCTTGCGGCCCGGTAAGCCCGAAGAACGCGACACCCATGCGCGCCGGACGATTCGCGTCGAGCTCCGTCAGATCGAGTGACGTGATTTCCGTTGGCGGGAACGCGAGCGACGGGGGCACCACGAACCGAACGATCTCACTCGACGGATCATGCCACTCGCCAATCGGATTGCGCTCGGGATGCAACCGCGACAACACGTGCACAGCGCGGAAGAACGCAAAACCGCGCGGGCGATCGGTGAGCAGTTGCTGCATCGCACGCTGCGCGGCCGCGCCCTCGTCCGGCGTGTTCGCGGATGTATCGTCGGGATCACGCACGTTCGGCGCGATCGGCTCGTCGGTTGCGCTGGTCACACCAGCGTTCTCCAGCCGGCTCGCGGCTCCCACTCACGCAGCGGCTTGCGACGCTGCCGCGAGCGCACGGACAACTGCGTGAAGCTGTTCATTGACGCGTACAGCGCCAGGAATCGTTCGAGTACCGTGGCGAACACAAACAGCCCCCCGCTGGGAAACTGTTCTTCGTCGAACTCCATGTCGACGCGCCGCCCGTGCGCGAAAGCCACGCCATGCGCCGAGGAGACGCGCGCGAACGCCGGTGTACTGTGTACGCTCGTGAGTCCGTCAATCTGCCGTTCGGCAGCCAGCGAGTTGGCGGTGTTGTGCAGCGTGAGCAACTCACGCAGTGCGGCTACGCCTTCGTCAACCAATGACAAGTGGTTGAGTGACATGGCAGAAATCAAACGCCACAACTGCGATTTGCCGAGCGCCGGTTGCACCTGCGGCGTGGGACGTACGAGACACACAATGCGTTTGACCGGTCCACCTGAGGTGAGCTCGAAGTCGGACCGGTCATCGCTGCCGAACGCAAACTGACTGGGCATGTCGCCGTTGCTGCAGATCACGGTGGGCGACACCACTTCAGCGTCGGGCACGCGCAAGTTGCCTGACAAATCGGCGAAACTCAGAAACACATCCGTACCACCATCCGTGCGCCAGCCACTCGGCCGCCGCGTGGCGTGCCAGAACAGTTGCCCGTCACCGCGCGAACCGCCGTGACGGAACCCATACAGCGGTGACATCGGGATCGGGCGTTCGGTATTGGGCTTGATCAGCGCGATGCGCTCCACCGACCACACGTTCACTTCGAGGCGGCGACGTGTTTCGGCGATGACGGGGTATTCGTAGACGCGCTCTGACAACAGAATCGGCTCAGCCGTTTGCGAGAACAGATTCACCACCGGTGTGCAGCCCAGGCGAATCGACGTGGCCGACAATCCGGTCTCAAGCCGTTGCTTGCGATCGGTGCGCTCAAACGC
Organism: Gemmatimonadales bacterium; assembly: GCA_038203795.1. GTDB lineage: Bacteria > Gemmatimonadota > Gemmatimonadetes > Gemmatimonadales > Gemmatimonadaceae > JAABRT01. The sequence goes on along the minus strand of JBBRDP010000074.1, from coordinate 11,836 downwards.
GCCAATGAGAAACGATACTTCGGCACGCGGACCGGCGCCGAGGGCACGCATGGCGTCACCGAGGCCCACGACATCAACAAACGCGAATTTTTGCGGGAAGGTGAAGAGCTCCTGCAGCAGGCGATACCCAACGAACGTCCGTCCCGGATATGGCAGCATGCCCTGGTCTTCGTCGAAGCCCACGGCGTGCAACGCGCGCAGCGGCAACTCCACGGCCGGTCGCGACGGTTGATCCGGATCGCGCACCACCGCGCGCAGACAGTTGTTCAGGAGCAGTTCATACAGTGTATCCCCAACCACCGCGTCACCAGCAATGTGCAAGCGCACGCGATCGAGCGTGATCTCTTCGAGACGCAAGCCATCGAACGCGCGAATGTCCATGCGGACGGCACCAACGGCATCACCGTAGCGCGGGCCACTGGCGCCATCGGTGGCGGTCCAGCGTACACCGGTGATGGTGATGGGCCAGAGGGTGGTGTCGTACGAGGTCTGAAAAAGACACGGGACGCCCTGCACCGGCGGCGTGCGCAGCTCACTGCCACGGGCCACGGCGAACCCCGTCGGAATCGCACCCTGCAGCGGGTCCAGCTGCAGCTCGGCGATCGACATTGCCGGTACCGGCCGCACGTGCTGTGGGTAGAGCACCTCAAGAAAGGCTTCGGAGAGCTCCGGAATATCGTCGTCGATGCGGTGATGCACGCGGGCGGCGAGAAACGCAAAGCCTTCGAGCAACCGCTCGACATGCGGATCTTCGCACTTGGCGGGCTCGAGTTGCAGACGTGAGGCCACCTTGGGGTACCGCTCCGCGAACTGCGCGCCCAAGCGGCGCAGATACGCGAGCTCGCGTTCGTAATACTGCAGCAGATCATCCTGCACGACACACTCCCATCACGTGCCACCACCGACTTCGTACGACCCATTGGCCGTGTCGAACACCGTGTCGAACACTACCTGTTCCGGATTCGGATCCATGCGCAGCGTGGCTTCAATCACGAAGCGCAGCTGTGGCGCCGACTTCTGGTCTGCGTCGATCAACTTGACGCGCACGTTGGTGAGCCGCGGCTCGAATCGCGCGATGGTGTCTTCCACGGCTTCGCGCAAGCTACCGCGTCCTTCGGGACTCCCGACGAATAGTGCCGTCGTATCGACCAGCCCATATTCGTAACCGGAGTTGTGCACTTCCTGAAGCCCGAGCGGCGCAGGCCACATCGTTCGCCGCGAGTTGAGCAACCATTCCATGTCGCGCTGCACCGAGGCCCGATACGCGCGTTCTGACGTGTCGCGCGACGACGACGCATCGAGACGTTCTTTCGTTGCGAGGTCGGTGAGCCGGTCCACCAGTGACGGTTGAACCGCGCGATCGAGTTCGGTGCGTGCCATGCGCGTGGGTGTTCAGCGTCAACCGCGCTGCAGGCCAAGCGCCTGCAACGGGTCGAGTCGGCAAACGCGCAGATACAGCTCCTCGCGCTCGTCTGCCTTGATTTCGAGCGTGTCGTACACGCGGCACAGCAGCGCCATGGGCTGCGCGACGAGCGGACCCGATTCCCAGTCTTCCAGCGAACGTTCGTCGACGATTTGCACGAGTCGCTCAAGCATCGGGCGCGCGACATTTTCGAGGCGGGCTTCCACCATGAGGAACGCTACCTGCGTCTGTCGTACGAAGCGACCCCGTGGGGAGCGCTCGCGTGCGTGCTGCGCGACCATCAACTCGATGGCACGATTCGGTCGGCCAAGTGCGAGCTCGTGGCGCGCCATGCCAAAGGGATCGCGACTCGCTGCACCCGCGCGGCTGGTCGCACGTCGAACAGGCGCTTTCGCGAAGCCGCCGTTGGTCGCCGTCGCATCGTCTTCGGCGAGCGCGTCTTCAAGTGCCTCCGTTCCGTCGTCGGCAGGCGTGTCGGCCGCGTCGCTATCGTCCGCCGCCTCGGCCTGTGAGTCGGGCGACTCGCTGTCGGACTGCGCCTCGGCAGTCAGTCCTTCGGCGGTGAGCCACTCCCGCGTTTCCCCATTGGCGGTCGGGGTATCGTCCATGAGTGTCATGTGCAGCAGCTGCGGAAGGGCGACGAGTAACGCGCGCAGTTCACTGCGCACCACGGCGGCAACACCATCGTATGCGTCACCAAGGTTGGCACAAGCCGTGAGTGTATAGCGCTGCAGGTCAAGCCAGCCGCGCGCGGGCGCGGTGGCCATGAGGGCTTCTCCCTGCTCGAGCAGTTCCTGCCACCGCGCGTCGAGCAGCAGTCCTTTCAGCTTCGCGCGTGCGGCCGTCGCCGGTGCTTCGAGCAGACGCGGATCAAGGTCGGACGGATTCGCGCGCAGTTCCCCCCACCGATAGCCGCGGAGCAGTAAATACGGCGCCGGATTCGTGGGATCTTCCTTGCGCAGATACCGCGCAGCGGCCGCGATGCGCGTGGCCGCGTCGCGCGCGCTCGTGACTTCGCTGGAAATGGTGCCATCACCCGCAGCGTCGTCGACGACCCCGCCGTCGGCCGACACTTCATCAACCGGATCGGGATCAAGCTCGAGTTTGCGCGCCAAGATGCCCGACACGAGCTGCCGCACCTCTTCGATGGACTTGCGCAGCGTGGAGAATCCGGGCGCGTCGCGACCGAACCGTTCGTCACTCGCTTTTTCAAGCGACGAGACGGCGCCGAGCGACGCACTCAAGTCGGTGAGCAGCGCCTTGTAGAAGGCCTTTGTTGCACCATCGACCGCCGCATCAACGTCTTCCGGCGTGCGTTTGCCGGCTTCGATCGCTTCGGCCCGTGCGGCGCGTTTGTCGTTGTTGGACTCGGCATCGTTTTCGGCAGGTATGCCGCGCGAGACGATGAAATCGAGCGCCGTGATGCCACCGCTTGCGATGGTCGTTTGTCGAACGGCGAGATCGAGTCGCGATCCCACCCACTCGAGCGGACCGGAGCGCTGCTCGATGTCGTCGTCTTCAATCAGTGGAAACACCGTGTCCCAGTACTGCCGCAAGAATCCTTCGAGCAGCGCCAGTCCGGTGGACAACCCGCTCGCGCCGTCTCGACGCAGCAGCGCTTCGGTTAACCAGGCGGCCAGCTGCAAATCCTTGGTTTCCGATTCGAGCAACGCCGTGGACAGCGCGACCGTCTGATGCCAATCGGCGAGCTTGCGTGGTCCGTCGAGTTCCCCGGGTGGGAGGTCCGGATCTTCCCGCCGTGCTTCCTTGATGGCAGCGTAGCGAGGATCGTAGCGCAGATCGCGTCCGGCTGGTGCCTCACCAGCGACAGGTGAGAGGAGCCGGTCGAGTAACTCGGCGGTGGCGGGCATGGGAAGCGGCGACGGGGAGCGTTCGGGTGGAGGCAAACGAATGAAAAACAACTGCGCGGCCGAGCGACCAATCGTCGCGCCGGCGCTTCCGTGAAGTCTATTCGCTGGCGGCTGGCGCGTCGGCGTAGATCACGAGATCGCGAACTTCGAGCAGCGGCACTTCCTCTCCGTCCACGAGCAACAACTTGAGACCCACCGGGAGTTCTCGTTCGTGCGCGTCGAGTTCCCAGCCGGTCTGGCGACCGAGTCGTGTGGCGTCGTCACTGGCGCGATGTGCCGCCGGCGTGAGCACCGGCAGCAACACCTCGCCGAGCTCCATGTCGCGCACACTCGGCCCTGTGGCGATGCGCGCCGGTGCCCAGTGCAAGTCGCGCAGTCGCGACGGCGGATCCATATGAATCGTGGACAAATGCGCGAACGGCAACCACAAGTAACGTCCGCCGGCAATCACTTCGAGCCGAGCACCGAGACGCGGGTCGGCGTCTTCGATGGAAGCAAATGGTTTGCCGTTGAGCGTACCACGCACCGGCGATGGCGCCGCCCCAGACGGATAGTCACCAGTGTCGAACATGTGCTCGCGCACGCGTTCGGCTTCGATAGCCGCCCGGTAGAGCAACGTGCCGGCTTCGGTTTGCGTGCCTTTGGTGGCCAGCACGTCGAGCTGCTTGCGTGCACGATCATACTGACCGGCGAAGGCCAGCAGCTCGAACAGGAACGTGCGACGCTGCGCATCGTCCGGATGATGCCGGAGTTCGACGCCCAGTTGTTCAATCGCCTTGTCGAGGTGCCCGTCCGCGTAGAGCTGTCGCGCGGACGGGGTGTGTGGATCAACCACGGATCAGGCGACCGCCGTGAGATCCCATTCAAACAGGCCGGCTTGCTTGAGCTTGCCGTCCTTGCCCTGCACCTTGTACTCAATGCCGATCTTCGCGGCGCAGAGGGAAACCGACTCGCTGGGCCGATCGTCGCCGCCCGTCCCCCCGCTCGTCGAGACACTCGACACCATGCAATCGCTGAACGTGTAGATGAGGAAGCCTTCCTGTTCGGACCCCGTCGCCTTTCGCAGCGTGATCACCACTTCCTTGATGTGTTTGCCCTTGCACATCGCCTCGTGCAGCTTGCACGTCGCGCTGTCGGACTGCTTCATGAAAGAAAAATCACTATAGCTCACACGGCTCGCCGACATACCGCCACGACCCGGATCAACTGACGCAGGATTGTTTCCGCTCAAGCTGAACGAGTAGATGCCGATACACTTCTCGAAACCCTTTGCGGTTGACTCGCCGTCGATGTCAGTGACTTTCGCGAATGCATCGTAAGACATGAACTGCCTCCGTGTGGTCAGCCGGTGTGCGGCTGTGATAAGTCGCCGGCGAACGCCGGTGACAGGTGGGTGGTGGACACGTGCTGCTACGGGGAACTGCGGGGCACTACGGGGAACGACGGATACCACGCCTTCTCCGGCCGGTCATGGGTCGAGCGCGAAGCCCGCCGCTGGACCCACAACGCAAGCCGAACGCACTATTTCGCCGCTGCCGGAAGCTCGGTGACCAATCGCATTGATACCGCCAGCTCGTCGAGCTGGAAATGCGGCCTGAGGAACGCCACCGCGCGATACGCACCCGGCTTGCCCGGGATTTCCACAACATCGATGCGCGCTTCTGACAGGGGACGCTTGGCCTTGATCGACGCCGACGAGCCGTCGATCGCGACGTAGTTCTGAATCCACCGATTCAGGAACGCATCCACCTCGCCTCGCGACGTGTAGCCACCGATCTTGTCGCGCATCATCACCTTGAGATAGTGCGCGAACCGCGAGGTGGCGAAAATATACGGTAACTGCGCCGACAACCGTGCGCTGGCCGAGGCCTGCGGTGTGTCGTACACCTTGGGACGCTGACACGATTGCACGCTGAAGAACGCCGCGTTCGGCGTACCCTTCTGATGCACCAGCGGCGCGAAGCCGAGATCGGCGAGTTCTTTTTCGCGACGGTCGGTGATCTGTACTTCGGTGGGGCACTTCATCACCAGCTCGCCGGCGTCGGTACGGAAGTTGTGCACCGGCAGTCCTTCCACGAGTCCGCCACTTTCCACACCGCGGATGCTCGCGCACCAGCCGTACAGCGCGAACGCCTTGTTGACGTTGGCAGCCATGGAGTACGCTGCGTTGCCCCACAGATAGTTCTCGTGCACCGTGCCATCGACGCGCTCTTCGTAGTTGAACGCCTCGACGGGAACCGTGGTGCTGCCGTACGGCTCACGCATGAGCACGCGCGGCGCCGTCAGCGCGACGTACCGCGAATCTTCGGTACCGCGGAACGCCTTCCATTTGGCGTACTCCGTGCTGTCGAAGATCTTCGCCAGATCGCGCGGTGAATCGAGTTCAGTGAAGCTCTCGAGATTGAACATCTCGTTGGACGCAGCCGACAGGAACGGCGCATGCGCTGCGGCGGCCACATTCGAGATTTTCTCGAGTAGCTCCATGTCCTGGCCGCTCTTGTCGAAGTAGTAGTCGCCGACCATCGCGCCAAAGGGCGTGCCGCCGAACACTCCGTATTCCTCTTCGTACACTTTCTTGAACAACGCGCTCTGGTCGAACTCCGGTGCACGCTGCAAATCGCGCAGCAGTTCTTTCTTGGTGACGTTGAGGACCTTCACCTTGAGCTGCGTGCCCGTCTCGCTCTGGCTCAGCAGATACTTGAGACCGCGCCAGCTGGCTTCGAGCCGCTGGAACTCCGGATGATGCAGAATCTCGTTGAGCTGCAGCGACAAGAGATGATCGATTTGTGCAATGCGCGCATTGATCATCGACTCCGTATCACGCGCTACGGTGATGGATCCCTCAAGCACTTCGGCGACGAAGCGTTTGAGCATGTCCTTGCCGCGTGATTTGGTTTCGACGTCGCGACCCATCTTGCCTTGCTCGACAATCTGATCGAGCAGGCCGAGTTCAGTGACTTCAGTCGTGGACGCCGCAGCGGCGGCCTTTTGTTCAGCCATTGCCGTCGCCTCCGAGGCCGAGTTCGGCACGGAGCTTCTCCATCTTGTCGGAGTCGCCGAGCGTGTCCTGCAACACTTCGTCCAGCTTCTCGTTGGTCTGCAGATTCGCGCGCAGATTCGCGAGTTCCGTACGCAGCTCGAGCAGTTCACGCAGTGGCTTGACCTGCTGGGCCACCGCGTCGGGCGCGAAGTCGTCCATGCTGCGGAAATGCAGATCGACGCCGAGTTTCGCCGAGTTCGGATCTTCGCTGAGCTTGTTCTCCACCGTGAAACCGAGATGTGGCTTCATGCTGGCGAGCACGTCGTCGAAGTTGTCCGGTGTGACTTCCACGAACTTGCGATCCTTGAGCCGTGGAAGCGGCTCCGTGGCGTGTCCGGTGAAGTCACCCATGACTCCCATGAGAAACGGGAGTTCCTTCATTTCGATGGCGCCACCGGTCTCCACCTCGTACGAGATGTTGATGCGTGGTGGGCGAACGCGTTCGAGTTTCTTTTGCGTGCTGCCGGACATGCGGAGTCTCCTGCAGAGCGGAGCGGAGGGAGAGAAGAAACGGGAGGCCGGAACTCGCGTGCGGTCGAACGTACGACGACACGAATCCGGACCCCGCTGGTGGGACTGTAGCGCAGGGGGCGGCGATCACGGACACGCAATGATCAACGGTTGACGAGCATCGCGCCAGTTCGTGACACCGACCCCAGAGGGCCAACACTCCCGCACAGCAGCGCAAATGTCAAGCGAAGTCTGCAGGGGCAGGATCTGTTCATGGTGCGATGCCACTCACAATGGCGCATTTTTGCGCGGATTCCCGCCACGCCGACCCCCAAAATTGCCGGTGACGCGACACCGGAGCGAAACGCCAGGCCGGCCATGACTGGCGCGCCGACGCCCGAGGCCTACGTTATGCAGCATGCGCCAACTCTCCCCCGTGCTCTGGACCAAGGGCGTGCTCCTCGCCCCGCAACATCTGCAGGCGCAGGACCGCTACCACGACGACGCCCTCGCGCTGCAGGTCAGCGCGCTGGCCTTTTGCCCCTGGGGGTTCGCCGAGCTGGCGTTCGACCGCGAAGCGCTCTCTGGTGGCACTCTCGTCGTCTCCACCGCCATGGGGCGGTTCCCCGACGGGCTGCTGTTCGATGCGCCGCGCGGCGATCCCGCGCCGCCACCGCGCACGATCGCCGACCTCTGGCGACCTGATCAGCGCGCGATGCAGGTGCTGCTCGGCGTTCCCGAATACCGCCCGGACGGCCGCAATGTCGCCCCCACGTCGTCGGCGCTGCCAACACGGTGGCGCACCGATGAACTGCTGCAACGGGACGAGACCACCGGCCTCGCCGAGCGTCCCATCCAGGTGGCACGCAGCAACCTGCGGCTGCTCGTGGAAGGGGAATCCACCGAGGGCTACACCACGATGCCGGTGGCGCGACTGCTGCGCTCCGAGGCGGGCGCGGTGTCGCTCGACCATAGCTTCGTCCCGCCGCTGCTCAGCTTGCGGGCCAGCGACTATCTGTTGAGCATGGCTCGGCGGCTCGTGGAAGTGGTCTCGGCCAAGAGCGGCACGCTCGCCGGCGGGCGGCGACAGCGGAATCAGGGGCTGGCCGATTTCTCCGTGGCCGATATCGCGGGCTTCTGGTTGCTGTACACGCTCAACAGTCACGAAGGCGCGCTGCGGCATTTGGCCGAAGTGCGGCGTGGTCATCCGTCGGGACTTTGGGACGCGATGCTGGCGCTGACCGGCGCCCTGACCACGTTTCAGCCCGACCAAGCCGTTCGTACGCTACCGGCCTATGACCACCTGCGGCTCGGCGAGTGTTTTGGTGCGCTGGAAGCGCGCTTGCTGGCTTTGCTCGACACGTCGGTGCCAGACATTGTCGTGTCGCTTCCGCTCAGGCCTGTTCGGCCAACGTTGCATGCGGTGGCCATCGAGCAGGGGAGCTGGCTGACAGCACCGCAGTGGTTCCTGGCCGTGAGCGCGCCGCTGCGACAGGCGGAGCTGGTGACCAAGGTGCTGATCGGCTGCAAGGTGGGTTCGGCGGATGTCGTGGACACCCTGATCCGTCAGGCGTTGCCCGGCCTTGAGCTGGCGCACGTGCCGCAACCGCCCGGAGCGATACCGATCAAGCTCGACCACCAGTATTTCGCGCTTCGCCGCGAAGGAACGGCGTGGGAAGCCGTCGAGCGCGCCCGGAACCTCGCGGTATACGTGCCAGCGGAGTTGGCGCAGGCCAAGTTCGAACTGGTGATCGTTCTGCGCTGAACGACCCAGGCTGCGCCGCCGCTGCGCTGCCGCTATGCTCTCGCTTCTCGGGACGTACTATGGCGGAGTGACCGGAGCGGCAACCGTTGACGGGGGTGAGGCGGGCTCCGTGACGACCGCGCCTGCTACAGGATCAGGTGGCGCCGCCGGCGGATCTGGCCTCAAGACAAAGTATAATACCAGCGCGATTGCCAGAATCACCACCACGTTCAGTCCGATAATCAGTCCCAGTGGCAGTTTGCGGCCACTTGCAGCCGGCGTTGGTTTCTCTGCGAGCTTGGGTACAGGCGGCGGCGGAGGCGCGGCCTTCTGAATCATCATGGTGTACTCAGACGGCCCGGCATCGGCCGCGCCACCCTGCCGACCAGCTCCGACCGGCGAAGCGTTCGCCGCCGAACCCAAGCCGCCACCCGCGCCGAAAACGGGAGGCGGGAGAACCGGCGGCACGATCGGTGATGCGCCGCCGGGCGGAGGAAAGGTGGCGTTGGCCGGTGGTGGCGCACTGGGCGCAACCGGTGGCGGAGCGCTGGGTGGGGTGCCGGCGCCAAACGCGAACGGAAGCGGCGCCGCCGAGGGGGCAGGCATCGCTTGCATGGCGCCAGTGGCGCCGGACAGGGGGTCGAGCGAACGCATCGGGGGCGGTGCTGCCGGCTGTCGAGGCGGAGAAGCGGCGCCCCACGGAGAGGGCGCATTCGACGACGGGCCCGATCCCGGAGACGCAGGTGGTGGCGATCCGAAGGGTGTGCCGCCGTAGGGTGCGGCCGGCGGCGGCGCCGAATAGGACGAAGCGGCCGGCGGACTGCCAATGCTCGCTTTGAACATCTGGGTGAACTCTCCCGGCGCCGCCGAGGGCACGGCTGGAGCGGCAGGCGGGCTGGGCGGCGCGGGAGGCCGCGCCGCCGCGACAAAGTCTGGTGCCGGTGGGACGGCCAATGGTGTGAACGCGCCAACGTTCGCGGGCCCAGCGCCGGCCGGCGAGGCGAATGGGCCGGATGCCGACGCCGCAGTGGGCGGCCGGGTTGACGCGCCGAGCGGCGGCGAGGCGACCGGTTGCGCCGGCAACGCTGCTGCAGTGGGCGGCGATGCCGACCACGGCTTGGCGAACAGCGCGGACGTCTCAGACTGCGGTGCTGCGGCGGGCGGCGCGGCTACGGGCGTCGGCGATGGCGTCGAGGCCCGCACCGGCGGAGCGGCGATCGGTGCCGCAAGCGGCGTGGGTGGCGCGGGTGACGTGGGCGGGATGGTCGCAAACATGCGCGTGAAATCGCCCGGCTCGGCGGGTGGCGCTGCCGCAGGACTCGGCGTAGGAGGGGTCGGCGTGGGCGGCGGCGCCGGTGGCGTCGGTGCTGCCAAGGCTGGTGAAGGCGCTGGCGGGGGCGGAGTCGGTGCTGGAGGGGAGGCGGCCGTCACTGGCGTGGCCGATGGTGCAAAGAACTGTGTGAACTCGCCGGGCGACGCCGCCGGACCAACTGGTGTCGCCACCACGGGCGTCACCACCACCGGTGGCACCACCGCCGGTGGCACAACGGGCGTCACCACCACCGGTGGCACCTCTACCGCCGGCAGGCGCGGCATCTCGATCGTGGCGTCCGGGACGCTCCCCTCGTCGCTGCCGATCCGCGACTCCAGCCATCGCGGGAACGACGAGAAGTTCGGCAGGAAGTCCGTGACGATCGCAAACCCTGCCGTGAGTACGGCAAGTTCCACGACGCGCCCCTTGTCGCCCGCAGGCAGGCGGTCCAGACGGCGACGCAAGCCGTCGATCTCCGAAGGGCCGGCGTCGTCGAGCAGGTGCACCATCACAACGCGACCGGTCGACATCTCCTGTGCGTTGTGCGACCGCACCTGCTCGTCGAGTGCCACACACTTCAGCAGGCGGTACCGGGACTGAAAGTCGTCGCTCATGGTCAGGGGCGAAAAGCGGGAGGGCGACCCTTCCCGACGGAAGGGCCAACGCGCATCGTAACGCATACACGCGTATTGTTCATCATGCGGGTCGACGACGCAACGTTTCTCTCGCCACGAATTTCCTTCCTGCGCTCTCTCCTCAGCGTGCGCGCCGCCGGCTGGCGCGCCGATTCACCGGACGCTTCATGATTCGACGTGCACCCGCTTCGGCGGCACGTGTGGTGTGGGAAGAGGGCATGCACCTCGCCCCGCAGCACTTCCAACTGCATCGACGGCATCTCGAGGCCACGACGACGTCGGCGATCGATGCGCTGCACGCGTTTCCCTACGGCGTGGCCTCCTGTGAGGTCGACGCCGATGCCCTGCGCAACGGCACACTCACGCTGCTGCACGCGCGCGGCATTCTGCCCGACGGCACGCCGTTCGACATTCCGCACGGCGACGACGCGCCCGAAGCGTCCGTGCTGAACGCGAGATTCTCGCCCACCCGCGATGCGCATGTGATTCATCTGGCGCTGCCCACCTGGCGTGGTGGCGGCGCGAACGTGTGGAGCGATGCACCCTCGCTGAGCCTCGACGCCCCGCAACCTCGCGAACGACACCGTTTCATCCGCGGCGAGCGCGTGGTAACCGACGAGACCACCGGTCAGGATCCGGTGTCGGTCACGTTTGCCATGCGACAGTGTCGGCTCCTGCTCGACGACGAAGTCACGGCGGACGACGTGACGCTGCCGATCGCGCGCGTTCGGCGTGATGGCGCGGGTTCGTATGTGCTCGACCCGCAGTTCATTCCACCGAGTTTGCGCATGGGCGCAAGCACGCGACTGGTGGAGTTCACGCACCGATTGGTCGGGATGCTCGAAGCCAAGGGACAGGCGCTGGCTTCCACGCTCGCGACCTCAGGCGGCGGCGTCGCGGCCGGTGGCGCGCAGGCGTACCTCGGCAATGAGCTGGCGACACGCTGGCTACTGCACGCGGTCCGTGCGGCCGAGGCACCGCTTCGACATATGCTCCGCTCGCGCGAAGTGCACCCGGAACAGCTGTGGCTCGAGGTGCTGCGACTCGCCGGTGCCTTGTGCACCTTTTCCCTCACGGTCTCCGCGCGTGATTTGCCGGCCTACGATCACGATGCGCCGCAAGCCAGCTTTGACGCCATTGAGCGATTCCTCCGTGAGCAGCTTGATGTCGTGGTATCCGTGCGCGCGGTCGTCGTCCCGCTCACGCAGTTGACCGACGTCTTGTATGGCGCGCCCTTGAGTGATGCGCGCTGCTATGAGCCAACCGCGCGATGGTATCTGGCCGTGCGCTCCTCGATCGGCGTGTCACGTACTGTGGCGCTCGTCCCGCAGCTCACCAAGGTGTGCGCCACGAAGTTCGTG
>JBBRDP010000073.1:0-15587 GCA_038203795.1 Gemmatimonadales bacterium | reverse complement strand
GAGGTCAGGGGTTCGATTCCCCTCAGCTCCATGGTGTGATTGTCAGAGCATTGCCCGCCGCTGTTCGGTAGGACGGAGAGTTCCAATGACAGTGTGCGTGGCCCATCTGATGGGGCGGTGAGTCCAATGGACTCCCGCCCCATTCTGTTGCGATTCACCTACTGCGGCCCGCCCGGTGTGAACACGCCGGAGCGCAAGCTGCGCAGGTCGTCCCGCATGCCCAGAAAAAGGTCGGCGTTGAAGCGGTTCTCCTCACGCTCGGCAGGGCCGTCGAACTCGCTGAACGCCGAGCCGCTCAGGCCACCGAGAAAGCGCGTCACCGCCGATTCCTGCACCGCCACGCGAAAGTCGCGTGCGATCAGGGTCTGCCCGCCCGCCCCGGTGCGGAAGCTCACCCGGCCCACGAGGCCGCCCTGCTCGAAGGGACGGCGCAGCGGTGAGCGCAGCATCGCTGCGGTGCCGAGTGGCAGCTGCCAGTCCGGCGCCTGATCGAAGCGCAGCGCCCATCCATGTTCGGCGGCTGATCGCAGGAAGACGATGTTGCCTTGCATGCCCGTGAAGCCGATGGTGAAGATGGAATACTTCGTGCTCGCATCCATCGCGAGACGCAGCGTGTCTGGCATCGCGCGCGCCGTGCCATCGAGCGGCACCAGGCCACCGTTGAGCACGCGCATCTTCAATGTCAGCACGCGACCTGCCGCCTTCACCTCCATCCATCGTGCGTTGCGTGCATCGCGCAGCACGATGTGATAGGCGGCGGGGCCCACGTACTTCGCGATGAACTTCGCGTAGAGCGGGAAGCCGTCGCGCAGCCAGTCGGGGTGGAGTGTGGTGACGATCGTCACGGCAGTGGTGCCATCCGGTAGACGCTGCGCGTGAAGCATATCGAGCGAGAACATGCGACCCAGTGCCGCCGTGGTGCGCGGCAGCGTGCTGCGCAGGTCGGCGCGCAGATCGGCATCGGAACGGCCTTCGGCGCTGCCGAGCAGGGCGCGAAAGCCGGTGGCCCAGTCGGTGGGCGCCAGTGGGCCCACCGCAAAGTCGACTGCGGTGCGCCACTCGTACTCACCGTCGCGCGCGAGCTTCGTCAGCTGCGTCAGGTGCCGTGCATCGGCGAGGCGATCGGGAAACGGCGCATCGGCGCGCGGGGTGAAGCGGTACCGTCCGTCGGTGGTGGACACGCCTTCGGCCAGCAGCACGCGCGTGGCGGCATCGGGTCGCGAGGTCCAGGCGGTGGTGTCGTCGAACACGCCGGAGGGGGAGAGGGCGCGTTTCCCCAGCTTGGCGCGTGCGGCGGCGTAGAACGGGGCGCGTTCGACGATCAGGTAGCGTCGGTAGAGCGCGTCGGCGAAGGAGACGCCATTGGCCTGTGCGCGGGCCGGGGTGGCGCCGAGGGCATCCCAGCCTGCGCGGCAGCTGGCGGTGAGCAGCACGCCGAGGGCGAGGAGGCTGGCGCGTCGGAGTCGTTGGGGAAGGCAGGTCACTGGGCGCAAACTAGCCGCGCTGGGGCGAGATCTCCTTTTCGGTGTTGGAGGGATTCGTCTATGGCGCGACGCGTCCCCTTGAAGGCGGGGGGGTGGGGGCGTACTTTTCGGGGATCTGGTTGTCGAAAGGCGATCGGGTGGAATGCCCCTTAGTGTAACTGGCAACATGTCTGATTCTGAATCAGAAGAGTCCTGGTTCGAGCCCAGGAGGGGCAATACCATACGGCACAACGACTTACGGCGCCCTTCGCGGGGCGCCGTTTTCGTTTCTAGGGGAGTCGGGGTAACCATGGGGTAACCATTCCGCGCAATCGTGGGCGTTTTCACGGTCTGGATTGTCCTGCAGCTCCAGCCGACAGAGCCGGCGCCGGTGCAGTGCAGCGGCCGCCCACGGCTTCAGGGGTCGTCGGGGCATTGGTCAGATTTTCTAATATTTCTAGGATTCGTCATCGGGGCGTCAGTTGCCGTAACTCCCGCTTCACGCGAAGGGCGACGCGCTGGCGACGGTGCCGGTCGCTCCAGTCGTGGCGGTGTGGCTTCGGGCCTTCGAGGGCGTACAGGACCAGCCAGCGGTGGGCGGCGGCAATCGTGTACGCGGGCCGGCCGTTGTCGCCGACGAGGCACGGACAGCCGAGCCGTTTCCAGCCGGCGACGGTTTGCTTGGTCACGCAAAAGTGCTCGGCAAGTTGGACGCCAGAGAGCAGCGCGGGTGATGCTTTCATGGTCGGGATCGGTCAGGGTATGTGTTCAGGTATGGACGTGCTTTAAAAGCGTCGTGTATAGCGAAAGACCGGGCGGCGCGGTCTCCCGTGGTCAGTACCGGGACAGGGACCCATCAAGCCACCCCCAGGGGGGGCACCCCCTGAGCACCCGAGTTTCTCCCCGCGTGCCACGCTTTCGGCCAGGCTCTCCCCGTGCGCGGTAAGGTCATTCGTAAACAGTCCGCCCGGCCGCACACCAGACTTTCGGCCTGACTTCTTCGCCCGCGAAAGGGCACGATTGGGCGGTTAGCGGGGCGATAACGTCGCGGGCCTTCGCCGGGTCCGTCGCTGGCTTTCTCCCTGCGGAGGGGAGAGAAGTCACGCGAAAAGTCGAGCGGGGCGTATGCATTCAACCCATTAAACAGCGAGTCGAACCTGCTGTTTCAACCGTAGTGGACCGCCAAGTGAAGCTGACACTCAGGTCCGTCCTAGACGAACCTCAGGCACTCGATGAAGGGCGGCCTCCAGTGCGAAACACCGCAGTAGTCTTGACGCGGCGATATCTCTCACGCAACGTAATAATTCGAACGGGTGTCTAAAGAACGCCTGCGGCGATTACGTAACCACTCACCTTAGGCCGTAGCCATGATCCGAAAACTTCTTCTTGTACTCGCGCTGGCGCTGTGCTCAACGCCGGGCGTACTCACAGCTCAGGCCGAATGGCGCGTCGAGGGGTTCAGTGTGACCGACCGAGGTTTCCGGGGTACGCTGCTTTTCCGTAACGGGCAATCGTCGCTTGATACGCCTATTCGGGGAATCAGAGGGTTGGTCATCGGCACTAGGCCGTCGACCCCAGGCTGCTTCTTGAGCACCGACACTTGTTTCAGCGCTGGGAACACTGTCTCACGCACTGGCAACATAGACACACGACGGTTTGCGTTCGATGGAGGTGCAAGGGTAGTGTTCGATGCCAATGAACCATGGGAAGAGGATTCGTGTATCGGGCCGGTGGCGTGCAGCATTCGGAGATATATTTTGCGATCCGGGTTAGGGGTACTCGGTTGCCCGGTACCAGTTATAGGCGATCCCAACCCCATAGACGTCCGTTTTTATGCCGGCCGTACCTGTGCAGCAGAGGGATTTGACGGCTGGTTTTCTCTGCCCTTCGAACGGTCGTCAGAAAACGTATTGCCACCCGGGTTTGTGTGGCAAGCATCGGATCTCACAGTGGGTTTCACTTATATCAACCTCGGTACGGTAAACGGCTTCTTGGTGCCCGAGCCGGCAAGCTTGGTACTCCTCGCAAGCGGGTTGGTGGTGTTGGGAGTCTGGCGGCGACGCACAGCTCCGCACCGCTGACATTACTGTTCGCGGCTCCCCGCAAGAGGGGGCAGGCGACACTTTTTGAGCGGAGGGCCATCTCTGCGGGCGTACTGATCACGTACAGTTCATGAGCGTCGGGGCTACGGATCGCGAAGACGATACCCTGCTGTGCACACGCGTGCGCCGCTGCGATATCAGCGTCAGATGGCTCGACCGGCGCGCCCCATAGATACGAATGCAATGCGACGTCGCCATATTTGAACACGTGGCTCGGTGAGTGCACACTGGTTCGACTCCCGCGCATGACGAGTCTTGGCGAATGGATCCAGTTGCGTTCCGCGTCGAGCTGTGCGACGAATTCGAGTTCGAACTGCGTTCCGTAGACCAATGACTCGGATCAAGGGGTCAGAGTCGTTGAAAGAAATGATGATGGTTAAGGCCGGTCCTTTGCGCAGCCTGAGCCTCGCGCGGCATCCTCGCTGCGATGGACCATCCGGGGGCAGCGAACGTGCCGCCCGTGATCAAGGACTCTGACCCCTTGATCGGGCGCCATCCTCGCTGCGATGGACGATCACGGCGTCAGCGACCTTGCCACGTGTGATCAAGGACTCTGACCCCTTGATCGAAGTACATCGAATGATCGCAGAATCGCCGGGATGAATGCCGGTGCTAGACTTGTTGAACGTACGGCTACCGCCTAAGTGCGAGGTCGAGTTGTCGCGCACTCGCGTGCGTACGCACGCATCCTCGTCCACAAGTGCAAATAGCTTGCGTCCGCTGGGGGTTTCGTCGTGAATCGCATTCTCGTCCATGGTAACGCTGGCTCCGGAAAATCCCCGGATCAAGGGGTCAGAGTCGTTGAAAGAAATGATGATGGCCAAGGCCGGTCCTTCGCGCAGCCTGAGGCTCGGGCGGCATCCTCGCTGCGATGGGTGATCCCGGCGTCAGCGACCTTGCCACGTGTAGGCAAGGACTCTGCCCCCTTGATTGGGCCGGTCAACGCTGCGTGCACGACCCTCATCGTACCGTCAAGCATGTGGTCTTCCAGCCCGCGCTGGTTGGGTTACTGGCCGGTGCCAGCGCGTTCGTCCCCTATGTCAATGCGTTTACGCCGCAACTCGCCTACGCTTCGATCAGTTCCGCCACGGCGCTCGCACTCATGTTCGCGGTCGACGTGGCATGGCAGGGCATCGTGACCAGCTTTGCGCCAAGTGATGGTGTCGTCACCATGGCGTCCCAGCGCTGGCCGGGCGCGACCGATGAGCGAGTGATCCCGAGCGCCGACTCGCATACGGGATCGACCAAGAGCGAGAATGTCAGGAGAGCGTTGAACGTGCTCCTCCCACAAGCCCGATGATGCGACCACGCGCCGCAGCGCTGCTCACCGTCGCGTGGCTGATCGCAGGGTGTCGTTCGCCCGCCGATCCGCAGCCATTGATCGCCGGTCTTGCGGTGCGACCTGTTTGGATCACGAGTGGAACCGCTTCCAGCAGTGGCTTTCAACGACCACTGGTCACGTCGGCAATGGTGATCGTCGGAGATGACCGCCATCTGTACGGCTTGGACATTGCCACGGGGCGAACGCGGTGGACGCTGCCACTCCCATACTTCGTACCGTCGTACGGTCTCATCGGCACCGCGGATTCAGCGGTGGCACTGGTCTCCACCGATGGCTTCGTGGTGTTCGATCCGCGCACGGGCAGCGTCCGCCACTCGTGGTCGGCATCCGTCACTCGGAACGGCGGCACGTTGGTGACCAGCCCGCACCTCCTGAGTGACGGGCGCATCGTGTACGTCGACCGCGATAGGATGCTGCTCCGACTCGATCCGCGCCTGGGGCGGCTTGATACCCTCCTGCAGCTTCCCGGCACGGTCGAACGACGCAGCTATGTCGCGGCGCTGTCTGTGTGGTGCGACACCATCTACGCGCACGTGGCCAGCAATGCGCTGCGCGGCGCGCGGTGGCGCAACACCATGCCCTATCGGTACGCGGTCGCCTCGGCACGGCTCGACTCACTCCAGCCGGATCCATCCGACTCTGCCGCGCTGACGCGGTGGGTACTTCCGTTCAAAGATTTACTGGTGTCGGCGACCGAATACGAGGAACCGAGTTGGCTTGGGTTCGACCGTGCCACCGGTGTCCGGCGCTGGAAGGTCGGCGCGGCATTAGCCTCGCTCGGACCAGCCGGACAGGTGGCTATCGTCGGTGACACCCTGATCGGTGTCGGCAACGACCGGCGTGCGTACGTCATCCACATTCCAACGGGGGGCCTGATCCGAACCATTCCCATTTCGTCGCTGGGGGTCGCCAGTGCCGTGGTCGCGTGTGGCGACAAGATTTTCGTCAATACGACGGACTCTCCCGTCTGGCGGTCGCGCGACGGGAAAACCGGCGGCGTACTGGGGGGGATTGGCGACGGACCGCGGGTTCATCGGGGACTTTGGTGTGGGCCAGGGGATCGCCGTCATCGGGGACGGGGCGTCTGGATGGATGGCACTGGCGTGTCCCCCACCGTGATGCGCTGACTGACGCTGCCGTGCAGTGATCCCGTGCCCTTCTCCGATCAAGGGGTCAGAGTCCTTGAACCCGATCAAGGGGTCAGAGTCCTTGAACGAAATGATGATGCCGAATGCCGGTCGGTCACGCAGCCCGAGCCTCGGGCTGCACCCTCGCTGAGATGGACGATCACGGCGTCAGTGACCTTGCCACCGGTGATCAAGGACTCTCACCCCTTGATCCGGATGGTCTTGTCAGTGCGGCGAGGTACACCGGCCCATCGCCACGTCTCGTCGAACATTCGACGATGGAGGTCGAACAGGAATGCCTCGCTGAGCACCTGCGCCGTTGTCCAGCGACGCCAATTGCGAAGGGCCCGCTCAGTCGCGGGCAGGGTGTTGGTTTGCTCGAAGGCGTTGGGATGGTCGACCGTCTCGATGCCGGTGGGAATGAGGTCCGCCGCCTCATCTGGATCAACCGGTGTTGCGCCTGCACCGTGGGCCCCAACGGCAGAGGCGCTCAGTCGGGGAGGCGAAGTGTAAGGCCGCGTCGGCGGTGTCATGCCACGGCGCCGTTCGCACCGCGTTGACGGGGTGTCGGATTGGCGATGTCATCCCAGAGGTCGCGCGGCCACTCCGCGAGGAGCCGGCGAGTGACCACCGCGATCTGATGCTCGGTCTTACGAGCCGGGACGTGCTGTTCCTCAAGGGCCATCGTGTGCCCCGCGCGCTGGACGAGCCGCTCGGCCACACGGTGCGCCTGTGCTGCGACCGCCGAGTCGAGTGATGCCTGAGGCGGAACGAGTGCGTAGACGAGGTCGCAATCCAGCGCATCGGCGGCGCGGCGGAGCGCCGCGAACGTCGCAGTTCCGGCGACTTCACGCGCCTGGAGTGCCTCGAGCGATTGTCGGCTAATGCTCATGCGCATTGCAAGTTGAGCGCTGCTCATTGGGAGCGCACGTCTGATCGTGGCCATCAACCCTTGGCTCGGTGCACGTGCGGCCAAGCGGCTCCCATTTCGAGAGGAGGTCGACCGCGTGACGCAGGCGGAGCCATTGGGTGTCAGCGCGCGCGGCCAATGCGTCAGTGGTAAGGACGGGGCGTGCGAGAACTCGGCCTGAGCCAGGTTCGAGCGGGTTGGCTTCGAGATGAGTCGCCGATAAGCCGCGTCGAAATTCGGCTTAAATGAGTCAATATCAGTTTGCACGCTGCCTCCATTGTACTGAGCAGTGTAAGAGCTGCGCAAAAACTGACTACAGGCATGCTTGTTACTGCAAGCGAGTACTCCGCTGTGAGAAGACATGCGACAAACAGGCTGAGGCAGGAACGCCAGAATCACCCCGACCCTCGCCCGATGATTGCTCGTTGTTCAGTCCCGCTGGCGCGGCAGCCTGCGAACGAGTCACACAGTTCCGAGACAATCGCGGCGACGGATGGGACGCCGAACCGTGCGTCGTCAGCGAGGCAGCGTGGCGTTGTACAGGCCGATGGCTACGCGATAGTGACCAAAAGCGCGGTTGCCCGGCGGAATGGAAACGACTAAGGCAGCGGTGAACACACCGAGTCCTTTCGCAGCCCCACCCACCATGCGCAAAGGGAAGATCAAGTCAGTCACATCGTTGCGCGGAATGAGGCTCTTGCCCAGGAAGTAGACAAAACCGACGCTCCCCGCGATCTGGATAACGCTCGATACGGTGTTTAATCGTCGACCAATGCGAGCTTCTTCTGCGGCCGCTGGCACGCTCGCGGTGGCGCGCTCGATGCTTCGACCAAAGAGGCCGATGGGCTCGGTCCGCCCGAGCGATCCAATGGTCAAGTAGACATTGGTCGCCGAAGTCCGAATGCCGAGTGCGCACTTGATATATGTGCACGTCGAATCTTCAGCCTGATGCGCTGGTGCTGACGCAGGCGTCTACGCCGGAATTGCCGTGGCGAAGGCGAGCGCCGTGCCCGCGAGTGCCATGTATTGATGAGGACGCATACTGTGGTGACTGCCTCGGTCAGTGGGGCGCGATCAGTGTATCGCTGAGGAATAGTTATCTCCCGATTCATAACCTCCTGGCATCGTGGCACCAGATCACCAACAGGAACGTCGAACGCCTCCGAGCACTCGAGGATCGCTGCCGAATCGAGGCCCGGGTGTCGCTGATGCGCGAAGTTGCGCAATGCGGTTGAGTGGAGTGCCCGACTGCTGATGGATCACGGCTTGGCCGTCGATCAAGCCGTTCCACGACGATGGTGGCCGACGGCCGAATTCTGGTGATCGCCGGAGAACTGTGCCTTTCGTGGACAGTGGGCAGCATACGGTTCGCCACGACGGTCGCCACGTCGCGTAGTCCTCGGTCACACATTTCTCCTGGCAGACGCATTCTGAATCAGAAGAGTCCCGGTTCAGGCCCAGGAGGGGCAACAATCAACCGCCGTCGGCGCCGTGATCCAGGCCATGACGGCAGTTTGGTTTCAGGATGCGGTCATACGCTCGTACCGCCATGCCGTGCCACGCCTGCAGAAGCCCCCACGCGCCACCGCTGAACACGACCAGCCGGGCGGCCTGGAGCCGACCCGCGCGATCCGTCGCGCCGAGGAGGTTAGCGTACCGCACGCGGGCGCGCGCCCAATCCAGCGTCAGGAGTGTACGCGCGCGCAGGAAACAAGAGCGGCGGAGTTCAGGCCACCGCCTGAAGCGCCGGCACCTCGCGCACGACCTCGCAAAACGTGTCCATCAACGCCCGGCCCTGACAGACCTCGGCGCGGGCGCCGTTGGCGACCGTGCGTCCAGCCTCGAGGACCACCACGTGTGTCGCGAGCGCCTCGGCCTTGCGAAGGACGCGGGTGGACATCAGGAGCTTGCGCCCACTCGTCACAAACTGCGTGGCCGCCTCGTGAACTCCATCAATCGCGTCCGGATCGAGACCGGTCAGCGGCACGTCTGAAACCGACAGGCGCTGCGTGGTGGCAATTTCCGTCAGAGCGCCACCTTCCGACGGGTGCCGAACGACAGTGTGCAAATCGGCGCGTGCAGCGTGGACTCAGGGAGACGCAGCGTCCCCGCGAGGGCCAGGCGGTCCGCCGGTTCGCGCCAGGGGGACAATCGTACCCATACGATCCGGGACGGCCGCGGTCTCACCGAAATCCTCACGTGAGAGCTTTTGAAGCATGGATATAACCCTGCCTGTTGTGTCGCGCACGACTCCAGCGCGGGTCTTCTGCAGGAATGGCTGAATCCGTGCGCTGACGAAGTGACCCTCCGCATCAAGTTCCACTTGAAGTACAGCCGTGAGGTCCTTGGGAGCACCGAGCTCGAAGCCGGCATACGTCACGAAATTTCCGAGCGAGTACGCAATCAGCACACCCTTGTACCACTCGAGCCCACGCAGCACGTGCGGCCCGTGCCCGATCACAATACTGGCTCCTTCGTCGATGACCGCACGGGTAAAGCGACGCAAATCACCGCGCTCCTCGCCGGCAAACCGTTCCGGCCCGTCGGGAACATGCATGGCGCGCGCACCTTCCGCGCCCGCATGCATCGTGACGACGATCACGTCAGCTCTCCCTCGTGCTGCGGCAACCGCGAGTCGGGCCCCGGCAATGTCACGCACGTGCTTCATGCCAGGAGAGGCCGCGAAACCAATCATCGCGACGCGGACTTTTGTGCGCCCTATCGTAATGGTGTCGATCAGGACAGCGCCGGACGCGCCGTAGGAACGGATGCCCAGCGACGCCAGCGTAGCGGCCGTCGTGGCCCGGCCGGCGGCTCCGAAGTCACTGGCATGATTATTCGCGAGATTCACATGCGTGATACCAGCGTCACGCAGGCGATCCGCGAGGTGACGCGGCGTGCCGAATGCGTAGCATGCCGTCGACCTCGGGCCGCACTTGGTCGAGCGTCCTCCATCGATCAACGGGCCTTCGAGGTTTGCGATGACCACATCCCCGGACAACGCGGCACGCGCTGCGCTGAACAACGCACGACCCTCGTCGTCCGGTAGTCCGTCCCGCATCGTGACGGTACCAAGATTCACATCACCGACAAAGGCGAATCGGATGACCTCACGATGCGATGATACCGTAGGTATTTGCGGTACTTGTCCGCGGACTTCAGCACTGAGGGTGCAGCAGAGAAGAGCGAGTCGCAGATGGACCACAGAACTGAGCCTCCATTTCGGGCGTGTCATGGGCGCGGTGGCGCGGAACGGCGTGGCGATGGTGGTATTCGGCGTTGTGGGGAGCGACCGGACGCCAGCCGGGTCTGGAGTGCAATCTGGCCACGCTCGAACAGCACGGGAGCGACATTCGTCGTCCGCACCTGCTGCCAGCGTAGCCAGAATTGGCCGGCTTGGGAAGAGGTCCGCGGATCGGGAACTTCGGCAACGAAAGGTGCAGCCGAGATGTCCGTCAGCGCGACTAACGATTCGATGCACTTCCTGTACTCGTTGCCTCGGGCGCCGCGCGTCAAAACGCCGATGAGCGCGTCGGCCACTCGCATGTCGCGCGCGATCACCGGTGATCGCATCACAACCTGCGCCTGCCCGGAATCTTCTACGCCGAGTGCAACCACTGTCTCCCGCACGAGCAGTTCGTGGGCCGCGGGGATTCCCGTCAGCGCGGTATCGGCCCATTCGAGGAAGGCCGGGCGTAAGACCGTCTGTCTTTGGAGCACCACACCGAGCACCTTCCACGGTGCAGGCGTCCGATACGTCGTGAGCGCCCGAAGTAGTTCGACAGCGGCGGCGTGGCTCAAGGTCGTCGATGAGGACTGAAATGCTTGCGTGAAGTCGGCCGGTTCGATTGCGCGCCGCACAAGAATCTGCGTGATCTGCATCAGAGTTGCGGGATCACCGCTGCGCGCCGCGAGCTGCGCTGCGGAGAACACATCGGGTCAATTCTGAACGAGGGCAAAATTCGACTTGATCCATTGCGGGCCAGTGGCATCTCCGAGGCGAGTGAGTGCCACGGCCTTTTCCGCGATGTGCGCCGTATCTGTTAGGTCCAGATGGGTCGGCCGCCGGATCTTGCTGATAGCGCCAAGTCTGCGCGCCTCGTGGACCTCGTGCAGAAATGAAGCTGCGATAACGACCGCTACAGCCGATAGTTCCCGGTCAGAGCGTTCTGCTCATTGCGCCCATGTATTTCATTTCTCAGGCACACAATTCGGAACCGTTTTCCCTGCCTTCTTTTTTGTGCCGATCTTCTCGTATCCATCCCAACATGGATCAGCGGATTTTCTTGATGTCGTCTTCTTGGATGCAGTCTTCTTCGATGCAGTCTTCTTCGATGCAGTCTTCTTCGATGCAGTCTTCTTCGATGCAGTCTTCCTGGATGCGGTCTTCCTGGATGCGATCTTCCTGGTTGCGGTCTTCTTCGATGCGGTCTTCTTCGATGCTCTCTTCTTTTTCGCGCCGGCTTTCCTCGGCGCAGCCTTCTTAGTGGCCACAGAGACCTCCCGGAATAGGATTGCTGAATGACGTGGCTGGGCAATGAGTCAAAGCACTCGGATTCGCTGGGTACTCCTCAGGCGCTCGTCTTCGCCGGATCGTATCATGCGACGCGACAATGTTCAGGGTGTCGGTCATACTTCTCGTCTCGGTCCATAGTCGCCGCAGGAACCAACGAAGTGCGCACGACCGTTTCGGCTTACCCAACCCTGTACACCAAGCCCACATGGTGTCACACCGTCATTCAGCAATTGCGATACGCCGATCTGCCCAAGGCGATCACGATCCTCGCGGCAGAACTGTCTCCCTCGCTCTTCGCTGCTCGCTTGTTCGGCGTCTTCGTGACCCCTCCACCATTGTCCGGAGTATCGCAAGGCATACGGATGTCACCGTACGCGCTGTATTTGAGAAAACAGTTTGCATTATGGTATTTAGACACTTTAGTCGCGACAAAACCGTGACTCGACCTGTAACCATCGACAGGCGCTGAGAAGAAAGCAACTCAGCGGTTCGATCGGCTTAGTCGGCGCATGACCCAAGGCACTAACTAATTGTCATCGATCCATCTGTCATTGCTGTCCTTATGGCAAATGGTGATACGCCCAGGATTTCCGAAGGACTGCAACTCATTGGCATTCTCGCTGCCGCGTCGATGCTTGCACCGCGGAAATCGTATGCGCGCAGGGAACGCGTTGACGATCCGCCGTAGATCAGATTTACATGGGTTTATCGTAGTCATCGGGACTACGGCTTGCTGGTGCCTGGGTTCGCTGCGTCAGCGATTGTCATGGTGCGAGCGGAGACGCAAGCGAAAACCCGTCGCGGTGACCTCACAGCGCTGTTGCCAGCGTGAGTTGTGACATTGACTGCCGGCGACGAGCGCAATTCCCTGCAAGTATGCTCAAGCGGCAAACCTGGCACAGAGACGTCGGCGCGATCTTGCGGTACCGCTTTTGATCCGCCAGCGAGGGTTCCTTGGCACGACGGTATTCTGTCCCACAGCCAATGGGGTATTGGCGCTGAGGTCAGGGTCACACTGGCGAAGCGCGGTACAATTCGCGTCACTTTGGCCTCGCGCAGGTGTTCGGCGTCGTTCGTCGCGACGCTGACCTGTGCACTTGCTCAGGCAGGGCGTGAGGCGTCGGTGCTGCAACGGCAGCGCGTGGAAGTGGGCATCTTCAGCTATGTGAGTGGTCTCTTGCTGGCAGGGTGCAACGGGATGGCTGAGCGACGCTTGAGCATCCGCAAGATGCAAGCGGTCCCGCTCAGGGTCACCCTCTGATTCGCGTGCGGTTGGAAACTTCTGAAAACGAGTCGTAATTTCAGGTTTTAACTCCTGCGGAGCATTGACGTGTCAGACATTTTTGTTCCCGAAACATTCTCCAGCGCGTCGTTGGAATTCTTGAAGTTGGCTGGCAGGCAGAAAGACGAGGAGTGGCTGGCCAGGAACGATGTCAAGTACCAGCGGCTGATCCGTGCGCCACTACTGGCCCTCGCTGAATCAGTGACGTACGAACTGACCCCTGAAGCGCGCGGCTATCATTTTCCGCTCCGAGGCATCGGGCGGATCAAGAAGCCTGCCAACAAGGTTGCGGAGGGCGGTGCCCACTTCAAGGACTGGGTCTCGTACATCGCGACGCGGCCCTCCACAAACCGGTTTGAAAAAAATCCGCTACTGTTTTTCGGGCTCTTGCCCAACAACCCACAGTGGAACGGTGTCGTGGTGGCAGGCGGGCTGTACATGACAAGCCCTCTGCAGGCGCGTCGCGTTCGACAGGCGATCGCGCGCAATGCTGAACCATTCAAGCATTTGTTTCGTGACACCGAGTTCAAGAAGCGCTTCGCGCACGGGTTCGATCCCATGATGATGGCAACGCGGTGCCCGCGAGGTTTCGATGCCGATCATCCCGACATCGAGTGGATCAAGCTCAAGACCTTCTTTGTATCGAAGGTCCTGTCGGCGAAAGAGTTCAGTTCCCCGGAGTTGGGACACAACGTCGTGCGTGATTTCAGGCAGTTGCTCAGGCTCAACGCGTTGCTGCAGCAGGCCGTGGATGGAAGTTGGTCCAAGTAATTCCCGCTGACGGGCGGGCAGTGGTGGTGAGGGTTTTCTGAAACGTGGAGCGGAGAAACATTCCTGTCCGTTCCTTGAGTGAATCACCGATCTGCGTGTTCAAGATTCAGAAAGGGGTTCGATCAACGGTGCCGATCACGAGCGCCGATCACTGAAAGAGATGACTTTGCCCAATGCTGGTCGGTCGCGCGGCGTAGGACCCGGGTTGCACGCTCGCTCCGACTCACATGGACCGCGGTAGTGAGCTTGGCGGTTGCGATCAGGGACGCTGGCCCTGTGATCCGTCGTGGTTACGCAAGCAAAAAGTATCGCTCTGGCTTGATGAAATCGTGATCTGCCGCGCGGAGTGCGATGAGGTACGCGGCATACACCGCGGGGGATATGCGTGACCATGGATGCCCTTTGTGCCATGGCGAAAGGTAAGGCGAGCACACGCGACCTGGTCGCTTGCCCCGAAGCAGGTATTATCGGATCACCCGCACGGCGCACTCGCAACAACTGCTGCGTCTTCCAGAGTGAGTTTGGTCTTGGACGACGTGACTGGTGCCTGTCTGGCCTCTTCCCACGACATCACATACTGGCCATACGTGGAGAAAGCGCCGCGTCGAGCGCTCGATGGCGGGGCCGGCGTATCCGTAGTGACAGCATTCGAGGTCCATGAATGGCTCTGACATTGATCGGGAAGGTCAGGGTTGACGCTCGCGCTCCAGTCTGCTGTTCGCTGGGGTATATTCTCGCCACCAATGATTCCAGCCTCTCTGGAGCAGACTCCGGGTCTGCCTGCACCCCGCGCCACGCAACGCCTCGCCCACGGCGATCGAGTCGTCGTCATCGGTGCCGGCCCGGCCGGGCTCACACTGGCGTATCTGCTCGCTCGGCAGGGCGTTACGGTGACCGTGCTTGAGGGTAGTGGCACGGTGGGCGGCATCTCGCAGACGGCCCGATACAAAGGTTACCGGTTCGATATCGGCGGGCATCGGTTCTTTACAAAGATTGCGCCGGTGGAGGCATTGTGGGAGGAGCTGCTGAAAGAGGAATTCGTCGATGTGCCGCGTCTCTCGCGCATTCTCTACGACGGCACATTTTTCGATTATCCGCTGAAGCCGTTCAATGCGCTGGCAGGGCTAGGCCCACTGGAGTCGGTCAGGGTCATCGCGAGCTACGCATTGGCCTGGCTGACCCGGAACGGAGTCGAAGAGACTTTCGAGCAGTGGGTGGTCAACCGCTTTGGACGTCGGCTGTACGAGATTTTTTTTCGGACCTACACTGAAAAGGTGTGGGGTATTCCTTGTACGGAAATTCGGGCGGAATGGGCGGCTCAGCGGATCAAGGGGCTCTCACTTGCACGCGCACTGCTCAGCGCCAGCCCGCTGCAGCATCGCTACTCCGGCATCACCTCACTGATCGACACCTTCCGCTATCCGCGCCTCGGTCCCGGACAGATGTGGGAAGCGTGCCGCGACCGGATCATTGATGCCGGCGGCAGCATACTCTTCTCGCATCGCGCCGAGCAGGTGGAATGTGTCGATGGGATGGCCACGGCTGTCGTTGCGTCGCATGCGGGTCGCTCGGTACGGCTGGAGGCTGAGCATGTGGTCTCCAGCACTGATCTGCGGACGCTGGTGCAGGCGATGGGCGATCAGGTGCCATCGGCCGCGCGCACCGCAGCGGAGGGACTTCGCTACCGCGATTTCCTCGTGGTGGCGCTGATCCTGGAGGGTGAGAATCTCTTCCCCGACAACTGGATCTACGTCCACACACCGGGGGTCCGGGTCGGCCGCATCCAGAACTTCAACAACTGGAGCGCTGCGATGGTTTCGGAGCCGGGCCGCACCTGCCTCGGGATGGAATACTTCTGTTTCGAGGGCGACGGTCTCTGGACCGCGTCCGACGCCGAGCTGGTGGAGCTTGCCTCACGCGAACTCGCAACGCTTGGACTTGCGCCCCACGCGCCGGTGGTCGACGCCACCGTTGTGCGCATGCGGAAGGCCTACCCCGTCTACGATACCAACTATCGTGCCAACCTCGATGGCGTACGCAGCTTCCTGGACCGGATTCCAAACCTGCACACGGT
>JBBRDP010000072.1:0-15717 GCA_038203795.1 Gemmatimonadales bacterium | reverse complement strand
CTCGCTCGACTGGCTCAACTACCTGCACGACTTCAACCGGCACGCCCTCACGCTGAGCGGCAGTGCGGACCTCCGCATCGGGCGTGGATTCTCGCTCAATATTGGCGGCTCGGCGGCGCGCGTACGCGACCAGATTTTCCTACCGCGCGCCGGCAACACGGAAGAGGAAATTTTGTTGCAACGTCAGGCGCTGCAGACCGGCTTTCGTGTGACCACGAACATTGGCGTGCGGTACACGTTCGGATCGATCTACAACACGATCGTGAACCAGCGCTTCAGCAGTCTGGGATCGAGCGGCGGACGCTTCTCGTTCTTTTTCTTCTAATCAGTTCGCCGTGGTCGCACCCGACTCCTGCGGCAGCAGCCAGCACCAGACCTGCATTCCCGTCGTGGGCGGGCCTCGAGTAGCTTGAGGCGATGTCCCGCCTGCTCACTTCCCTGCTAGTGATGTTGCTGGGCGTCTGGCCCGTGCGTTCTGGCGCACGTGCCGGTTCGCTGCGTCCGCGTATTGGGCGTCGCCTTCCGTCGCCGCGTGGCACCGACGAGGCGCAGGAGCCGATCGAGGCCCCCGATCGCGCCCGCGCACGAACGTTCGGTGTGCATCACTGGCCGGGACACGTGGCGTTTTCGGCCGGCGAACGGCGTACGGTGGTGCGCGGGCGTTGGCGGCTTACAGTAGATCCGGTGCAGCGCGCGCAGCCTCTTGGTGCGGCGGGCGTGCTGTCGCTCGATGCGGCCTACCCCGAGGTGTGGGAGACGCAGCTCGAGGCGCTGCTCACGCTGCAAGTGCCGGGCGCGCGCTTGGCGATAGTTGGGGCGGATGCCGACGGATGGCGCGTGCTCGAGGTGCGCGCGCCCACCACGCCCGAGACAGTGGTGCAGATGGACGGGACTGCGATCGCGCGTCTGTTCGACGCGACGGTTGGCGAGATGCGCGTGGAGTTGCGGGTGACTGCATGACGGCGGAGGAAAGCGCGTCAGTGCGTGCCGACACGACTCAGTGACGCCTCGCCAGTGACCGTTGATACCACTGCAGCACAGGTGTCACGGTAATACCATGGATCACGATGCTGCAGGCAATCACCGTGACCACGACGCCTACCAGCTGTGCAGCATCATCGCTCGGTACGCCGTGATTGAGCGCGTAACTCAGGTAATACAAGCTGCCGATGCCGCGGATGCCAAACCAACCGAGCACCCACCGCTGCGCTCGCGATGTGCGCGATTTGATCAGCGATACACGCGTGGCGATGGGGCGGATCACGACGAACAGCAGCAGCGCCAGCAGTGCGCCGGACCAAGTCCAGACAACGGCAATGGCGATGCCCACCAACACAACCAGCAACACTTCGAGCAGTCGCTCCAGCGTGTCGCCAAATGATAGCGCCTCAGAAATCAGTATCCCGGCGGCTACGACCGGCGGCTTGGTCGACACGGCGCTTTCCCGGGCTGTGACAAGGCTTTCTGCCGGTGGGTGCAACTCGGCAAGCTGACCAATGGGATCGGGCCGACCGGCATGTTCCGGGTGTGGCGTCGCGCGCACTACACGCACCTCCGCATGCCGCAATCCGACGCCGGCCGCGAACACGGCCAGGAAGCCCCACGCATGCGCGTACTCAGCAGCAACGTAGGCAATCGCAATCAGGGCCAGGGCGAGGAAGTCGTTCGGCGCATTCGCGTCGTGGCTGCGCGCACGGATGCGCATGGCGAGCTGTCCGACACCGGTGCCGAGCAGATATCCGATGGCGAGTCCTGCGGGTACCGCCCACACGATGCGGCTGAGCAACCATCCGCCGACCCACGCGTCAACGCCGCCGACACGCATGTACTCCAGGCCGAAGATGACGAACGGGAAGGCCGCGCCATCATTCAGTCCGGCCTCGGCCGATAGACCATAGCGCACGCGATCATGATCTTCCGCATCGTTCACCGAGACTTCGGCGGCGAGCACCGGATCGGTGGGTGCGACAATCGCGCCAAGTAGCAGTGCGACAGCCAGCGGTAAGCCGAGCAGCAGGTGCGCCGTCGCCGCGACCCCTATGATTGACAGGAGCATCACCGGCCCAGCCAGGCGGAGCGCGACACGCCAGCCGTGATTTTTTAATGGCAGGCGCAAGCGCAGTCCCCCCATGAAGAGTGAGACGATGACCGCGATTTCGGTGAGTGTCTCGAGCCACTGTCGCTGCGATTCGATGTCGAGCTGCAGCAATCCGAAGCCCACCGGGCCGAGTCCGAGCCCGACCAGCAGATAGATGAGTGATGTGGAGATCGGCAGGCGTTTGACGTAGGCGGACGTCAATGCCATGAGCAGTAGCAGTCCGCCAACCGCAGTCATCCATCCAAGAACGCTCATCTGCTCTGGTTTGAAGTACGTGTGCTCGCGCTCCGTCCGGGAGCAGATTCGACAGAATGGTACTCGCAGGCCCGAATCATGATCCTTTTCGGAGAATGTGTGATTCGTACGTTTTTATCCCACCCAGTAGGCTCGTGACATGACTAACGTGGGCCGGTGGTCCCATTGGGACTTGAATCCTCCGGCGGCTGTCGCTGCGCTTGCGACAGGCGCGGTCTCGACAGGCGTGCTGCCAGCCTACGGCCCGTCGCGCGGACTACCGCTGTCGACAGACCCGGCGTAACAAAGGCCACTGGCTCGACGCGTCAGGCTAGCGATGTCTCATGCGCGTTGTATTGTACTGAGTGATACCGCGTGGCAGCTCGAACACTCCTGAGCTGAACCCAATTGACACCGGGTCAGCGTCCCACCCCGCCGGAGAAAGTTCATGAAAGGTCCGCAATGCCAGCACTGCAAGGTTTCGATGGACAAAGGGTTCATTCCCGACGTCGGTCACTTGAACTCGCCGACGCCTCCGCACTGGGCGGAGGGCGCGCCAGCGAGGGCTGCGCGGATGTTCGCGAGGTGAGACGATCCGCACTCCTTCTGGTGGCTGCCCTCGGCCTTGTCGCACTCAGTGCGCGACCGAGGGCACAGACATCCGTGAACGCGAAGCTCGCTTCGCCTTCGGAACACTCCGATGACGCGGTGCGCGTGCACCTTCGGGTGCTTGACGGAAGCACGCCATTGATGCGCCGCTATGTGCTTGCCTATGGTTCGCGAGCCGACACAACGCGAGTCGCGTTCGCCTTCGCACCGACGCCATTGGCGGACGATGGTTCGTTCGCGGTAACCCGCGGCACCTTCGCGTCAGTCAACGGTTCTCGCGCCGAGCCGCTACTCCACGCGCTCGCGGTGATGCACGCGAGCGCGCCCGTGGTGCCCAAGTCGACGCGCAGAGCTGGGGAGTTGGCGGTTGAGGTCGGCATACTCGGCGTTAACCTCACGCTGGGTGTGTCGCCGCAAAGCGCGATTGCGGGCACCTTTTCCAGCACGCAACCCGGACCGTGGACCGTACTGAAGCTATTTTTCCCGTCCCTCGACGCGGCTGTTGGCCAACCTGAGCTTTACCTGGCGCTCAACGAGGCCGCCGGTGAGGCGCGGTTCTTGTGGAAGAATCCGGATTACTGGCCGACGTTGTCACCAACACTCGCGGCGGTGCTTGCCGGCGAGTCGAAGTAAGGTTTTCGTATTCACCATTGGGTCTCAGTGACATCGGAGTCATCGTCGAATCCAGGGATTTCGACAAGGTCGACGGTGCTGCACACCATCGAAAAGTTGCAGCGGCGGGGCGAGGTCGGTCGCACGCCATGGCGGCCGCATCGGTCCTCGGGACGATGATGAAGCTCAGCAACACGGTCTCCGATCCGGCGTCGGTGGTGAGCCACTAAAGCGGATTCCTGCGAGGCTGCGCGCTGCCCGCGACGGCGGCAACCTGGTCTCACCGCGCCGCGTTCTTTCTGCAGTGGCCCTGCACTTCGCAACCCGGACTGACGCTGACACCATGGCTTACACTTCGATCGATCACACCATCGGCAACACACCGCTGGTCCGGCTGCGACGCATTCCCGGCTCGGAGCTCGACGCGCGGGGCACAGTGATCCTCGGGAAGCTCGAGGGCAGCAATCCGGGCGGTTCGGTCAAGGATCGTCCGGTGCTGTCCATGATTCGCGGAGCCGAAGCGCGTGGCGAGATCAAGCCCGGCGATCGGCTCATCGAAGCGACGAGCGGAAACACCGGCATCGCGCTCGCGATGATCGCGGCGATGACCGGCTATCGCATGACGCTCATCATGCCCGACAACCTGAGCACCGAACGGCGCGCATCAATGACCGCGTACGGCGCCGAGTTGATCCTCACACCGGCTGCGCAGGGCGGTATGGAATACGCGCGTGATCTGGCCGCGATGATGCACGCACGTGGTGATGGACACGTGCTCGATCAGTTTGCGAATCCCGATAATCCGCGCGCCCACTATGAGACCACGGGACCGGAGATCTGGCGCGACACCGCAGGCCGTGTGACACACTTCGTGAGCGCGATGGGCACGACGGGGACCATCATGGGTGCCGGACAATTTCTGCGCGAACAGAACCCGCACATCACAATCGTCGGTGCGCAACCGGCGGAAGGTTCGCAAATCGCCGGTATTCGCAAATGGTCACCGGCGTATCAGCCGCGCATCTATCATGCCGATCGCGTAGACCGCATCGAGACCGTGTCGCAGGCGGAGGCGGAATCGATGGCGCGGCGCATGGCCGCCGAAGAAGGGGTGCTCACTGGTCCAAGTGCTGCGGGCGCACTCGTCATCGCGCTGCGGGTCGCACAGGAGCTTTCGAATGCGACCATTGTTTTTATCGTGTGCGATCGTGGCGATCGTTACCTCAGCACGGGGCTGTTCCCCGCGTAAACGTGCAAGTGTTCGGAAACGCGTAACACGATGCCGTTGTGCTCCGGCTCACCAACGGGAACAGCCTCGCGAAAACAGGGGTAGCTCGTTGGTCTGCGTCAGGGTGCCAACGATATATTCGTCGGGCGCTCGTCACTCGGTTTCCTCCCTTCTTTCGCCCAACATGCCGAACCTTCGCACTGCCTTCCGTTCTGTATTCGCCGCTGTCGCCGTGCTCAGCACCCTCGCCGCGTGTGGCGATGACGGACTGGCCGATCCGGAACCCATCGCCGGCACGTACGCCGCAACAACGTTCCGCGTGACACCGCCGTCGGCCACCGAGATCAATGTGCTCGCGCTGGGCGGCAATCTCACCATCATCGTTGGCGCCAATGGCACCACCACTGGCACGCTCAATCTGCCGGCCGTTGTCACGGGTGACGAGGCACTGCAGGCCAGCATGGCGGGAATCGTAGAGCGCGATGGCAACGGCGTCTCGTTCGATCAGATGGCCGACACGTTTGTCCGCGATTTGAATTGGACCGTGGCCGGCAGCACGATCACGGTCACCAATCAGAGCGTGGCCGGCGCGACCTACACCATCGTGCTCACGCGCTGATCGCTAACCGACGCGCCATGGATCACGCGCCGACTGTTGTCGGCGCGATGATCGTGTGAGTGTGTGCGTGTGTGGTACGTGTGTGTTCCGTGTGTGGTACGCATGTCGTGCGTGCGTGGTGCCTAACGGGGCTACCTCGTGCCCAAGCGAAAGCGCACGACCGTAGACACCATGTCGTCGTCGCGCGCCACACCGAGCACGTAGTCCGCTCCGATATCCGTTGGTGTGAAGCGCGCAGGCATCGTCACGTCGCCAAGCCAGACGCCATTCGCGCCGAAGACGGACCACGTGCTCGGACCGATTGCGTAGTCGTTGAGCGAGCCCGCCACGGCGCCATCAATCGCAGCCGGAGTTCTCGCCCAAAGGCGCCCGAGGCGGTCGAGCAGCACCGCCGAAAACGCCGGCAGTGTCTTGAAATACGCCATATCGAGTTGCTCGCGTCGCGCAGCGTCGCGCGCGGCACCGGTGGCCTTTGACCACCGATCGAGCCACTCGTCGGTAAACGCTTCGAACTCGCGGCGTGATACCTTCGGCGCGATCCAGGCGCGACGTACGATCAGATTGGGCACGCCTGCCGCGGTGTAGCGGGTGAGCGAGTACGCGGTGCCATAGCCGAGGTAGAACTGCGAGCCGTCACTCGCGAACACCTCTTCCGCACCCAGCCAGGGCTTGCTCACACCATCCTTGTCAGCACTGGCGCGCATCGCGGGCAGGTCGCCCAACGCGCGCGACGACGCAGCGTCGCGGCCGACTACCTCATGCAGTCCGCCCACATCGAACTCCACACCCACGCCGCGGGTTGGCGGTCGCCGAGGAAAGTGCACCACCAGGCGCGCTCCGCCGTTGAGCGCCACTGATACGGCTTTCATCGCGCCACCCGCTTGTAGCGGACCAGCGGTCTGCTCGTTGGTGCGCGTGATGTACGTGCCGTCGGCGGTAAACCGGGACACCGACGCCATCTCATGCACGACCGCGATGGTATCACCCGCAAGTCGTGACACCGCCTGCATGCGGCGGAACTCACCGGGTCCGTCTCCTCGGCGTCCGAATGTTTTCAGATGCGTGCCGGTGCCATCGAACACTCGCAGTTCGTGGCTCGCTCCATCGCCAATCACGATGCGGCCGTCTGACAGATAGAACGCGCCTCGCACCTGCCCAAGCAGGTACGGTTCTTGTTCACGGTCTCCGATCACCAGCATCGGAGCCGGTGCCAACCGCAGTTGTTGCGCGGCGGTCCACGTGGGCTTGTCGTTCAACACGATGCGAACACCAGCGCTATCCCGGACTGTTTGCGCCGGCAGCATCGACAGCGGTACCGTGAGTGTTGCGCCGATCAGTGCCAGCGCTGCGGTCCAGTGAATCTGCGTCATGCGAGGGCCTCCGCCGTTATCTTTCAGGAATGACCAACGACAAGTTCTACACCCTGATCAGCGCCGACGGAAGCCGCTACACCAGCACCACGCCGGGAACGTTTGGCGGCTATCGCAAAGAGCGCCGGTACGGACGGCTCGACTGCAAGGTCGCGCGCCGCGCGCTCGACAACGGCGCGCTCTACGCGCAGCAGCGCGTTTTCTTTGCCGATGAGGCCACCGCGATCGCCGCTGGCTACCACCCCTGCGCGGTGTGCATGCCGGCGGAGTACAAGGCGTTCAAGGCCGGGAAACGATAGCCAAACGACGGCAAGGCGATAGCCTGCAAGTCCCCCGGTTGCGAGCGAAGGCTTGCCTGCGTACTTTGCGGTATAAAGTACTTTCCGCTCGTTACCATGCGACTCGTTGCCGATACTCGCTCCATGACCGCACCGCGCTCCGAACCGCCGGCGCTCCACGACCGCGCCCTGCAGGATCTGTCGTTCATCCGGCGCACCATGGAGGGTGCCGCGTCGTTCACGGACGTGCCGGGCTGGGGGCTCGTCGCCGTCGGCATTACCGCGCTCGTCGCGGCACCGATCGCACACCGGCAGCCCTCCGACGAACGCTGGCTCATCGTCTGGCTCGTCACGGCAATCGCAGCGGCGTCGGTCGGGGGCGGCGCCATGTTGCGCAAGATGCAGCGACGTGTGAGCACTCACGGCGCGCTCACACTGAGTATCCCCGCTCGCAAGTTTCTGCTGAGTTTCTGGCCGGCGATGCTCGCGGGTGCCGCTCTCACGCTCGCGCTCGTCGACCCGTTCATCCCAGGCATCGATCCACACCTAGCAGCGCGGGTGTTGCCGGGCATGTGGCTCCTGCTCTACGGCGTGGGCGTCACCACGGCGGGGGCGTTTTCCATTCGCGCTGTACCGCTCATGGGCTTCGCCTTCATCGCACTCGGCGTACTCGCACTCTTTGTGCCTGTTGTCGATGGCGATGTCATGATGGCGCTGGGATTTGGCGGCGTGCAAACACTGTTCGGCGTGTACATCGCCCGGAGGCATGGTGGCTGATCGTGATGGAAGTGCCGCGCGCGCGCGACGCGGAGAACAACGCGCCGCGCAGCGCGAACCCGCAACTGCGTTGAAAGCCGTTGACGGAGATACATCGATGCCCATGGCGCTCGATCGACTCATTCATGAGCGCGTTCGACTGGCCATCGTGAGTTCACTGGCCGTGCACCATTCGCTCACGTTCAACGAGCTCAAGGCGATGCTCGAAACCTCCGATGGTAACGTGTCGGTGCACGCGCGAAAGCTCGAAGACGCGGGATACATCACCTGTACCAAGGGATTTGACGGGCGCGTCCCACGCACCGAATACGCGCTCACCGCCGAGGGACGGCGCGCCCTGGAGCAGTATCTCTCGCACATGGAAGCGCTGATCAAGCGCGTGAGTGGCGCATGAACCGCCATCGACATGACGTGCCGCAGCACCTCGCGATCATCATGGACGGCAACGGCCGCTGGGCCACGCGCCGTGGACGTCCGCGCTGGATGGGACATGTGAAAGGGGCGCACACCGTGCGTACGGTCGTGTCGCATTGTGCGCGACGCGGTGTACAGCAGCTCACGCTGTACGCGTTCTCGAGCGACAACTGGAAGCGTCCGGTCGACGAAGTGCAGCTGCTCTTCGAGCTGTTCGCGTCACACCTCGATCGTCAGCTGCCGGAGCTTCTGGCCAACGACGTTCGACTGTCCGTGATCGGTCGGCGCGATCGGATGCCGCCCGCGCTCGTGGAGCGCATTGTGGCGGCCGAGCAGCGCACGTGTGCGGCACGTCGCATGCATCTGCGCGTGGCGATCGATTACTCCGGTCGCGCGGCGATTCAGGCGGCCGCGATGGAGGGGACACTCGCGCTGAGCGAGCACGATCGCGAGGCGTGTACGAGCGCGTCGATCCTGCCACCGGTGGATCTCGTGCTGCGCACCGGCGGCGAGCGCCGACTCTCCGACTTTCTGCTGTGGGAAAGTGCGTACGCCGAGCTTGCGTTTCTCGAAGTGCACTTCCCCGATCTCACCACCGCCGAGCTCGATGTCGTGTTTGAAGACTACGCCGCGCGTGAGCGCCGGTTCGGCGATGTGCTGATCAGGGAAAGTGCATGACGCCGCAACTCGCACGGCGTCTGGCCGTGGCCGCGCTCGTACTGGGCGTAGCCGGCAACTGGCTCCTCCGCGCCGAATCGTGGCGCGCGGGATTCCTGCTCTGAGTGCTCGGCATTCTCATCGTTGCAATGGCAACGCTCGTGGCCGGCGCACCGACGCCGACAGTGCGCGATGCCGCGATGGGAACCATTGAGGCCAAGCAGCGACGCTCACTCGGCAGCTACGGGATCGGTGCGCTCGCCGCCGCGCATAGACGCTGACACAAGTTCCGCCGTCATCGAGCGGATGATGGGCGCACCGGGGCGAACGCCGCTTCAGCGGCGCACGTTCGCAACATGAACACCTGGAGTACAGGCAACTATGCCCTAGGGCGAATAGACGAATCGCCATCCGTTCCCGAAATTGAAAGCGTATGCCTGCGTCCGCGCACGAAGCGTGTTCGCCTACTCTAATGGGGGAACTTCACATGATCATGACAATTGCGATCGTCCTCGTCGTGCTGTGGCTGCTTGGCATGGTAACAGCCTACACGCTCGGCGGCTTCATTCATATTCTACTGGTGCTCGCCATCATCGTCGTTCTGTTCAGGGTGATCCAGGGACGGAGACCGATTTAACGAGACCGTTATCTCAGGTCAGATGACACGCATCGCCGCGTTTCCTGTTTGCCAGTTCTTACTGCGCTCGTGCTGACTTTTGCGCAAAAAGGCGGCGCTTCGGACATGCCGAAACGCCACCCTTGTGCGTCATGCGTCCCGCAACGCGCGGCTATCAGGCCAGATCGAAGCGGTCGAGGCTCATGACCTTGTCCCACGCCTTCACGAAGGCGTGCACGAACGCTTCCTTCGAATCGCTCTGCGCATACAATTCGGCGAGCGCGCGCAGCTGCGAGTTCGATCCGAAAATCAGATCGACGCGCGTGGCACTCCACTTCACATCGCCGGTCACGCGGTCGCGTCCTTCGAACACGTCGGCCGTCTGCGAGATCGGCTTCCACGTGGTGCTCATGTCGAGCAGGTTCACGAAGAAGTCGTTGCTCAGTGTTTCCGGGTGCGCGGTCAACACGCCGTGTCGGGAGGCACCGTGATTTGTATTCAACACGCGTAGTCCGCCCACGAGCACGGTCATTTCCGGCGCGGTCAGCGTCAACAGTTGCGCCTTGTCGACGAGCAGTTCTTCGGCCGACATGGTGTATTGCGTTCTCTGGTAGTTGCGGAAGCCGTCGGCCTGCGGCTCAAGTACACTGTAGGCTTCCGCGTCCGTCTGCTCCTGCAACGCATCCATGCGGCCGGGCGTGAATGGCACCGTCACGTTAAATCCGCCGCGCTTCGCCGCTGCTTCAATGGCCGCACATCCACCCAACACAATCAGATCGGCCAAGGAGATTTTTTTTCCACTTGACTGCGCGGCATTGAACGTGTGCTGAATCGTTTCCAGGATCTCGAGTGCACGCGCCAGCTTGGCCGGTTGATTGACGTCCCAGTGCTTCACGGGCGCGAGGCGAATGCGGGCACCGTTCGCACCACCGCGCTTATCAGAGACACGGAACGTCGATGCCGACGCCCACGCTGTCGCGACAAGCTGCGAAATGGACAGCCCCGAGGCAAGCAACGTCTGCTTGAGCTCCACGATGTCCTGCGCGTTCACCAGCGCGTGATCAACGGCCGGAATCGGATCCTGCCACAACAACGCTTCGGTCGGAGCCAGCGCACCGAGATAGCGCGTGCGCGGACCCATGTCCCGGTGCGTCAGCTTGAACCAGGCGCGTCCGAACGCGTCAGCCAGTTGATCGGGCTGCTCGTGGAACCGCTTCGAGATCGGTGCGTAGATGGGGTCCAGCTTGAGCGCAAGATCTGCGGTCGTCATCATCGGCGCGTGCCGCGTGTTCGGATCATGCGCGTCGGGCACAGTAGTCGCTGCAGCGGGATCCGTCGGCGTCCACTGCCACGCGCCCGCCGGGCTCTTGGTGAGCTCCCATTCATAGCCGAAGAGCGTGTCGAAGTAGCCGTTGTCCCACCGGGTGGGGTGCGGCGTCCATGCACCTTCGAGACCGCTGGTAATCGCATGCACACCCTTCCCACTTTCGAAGCCGCTGATCCAGCCGAGCCCCTGCTCTTCAATGCCCGCACCCTCGGGCTCCGAGCCAACCAGTGTGACATCACCGGCGCCGTGACACTTGCCGAACGTGTGGCCGCCCGCAATGAGCGCCACCGTTTCCTCGTCATTCATGGCCATGCGTGCAAACGTCTCACGAATGTCGCGTGCCGAGGCGATCGGATCCGGCTGGCCGTTGGGGCCTTCCGGATTCACATAAATGAGGCCCATCTGCACGGCAGCGAGCGGATTCTCGAGTTCACGATCGCCTGAGTAGCGTGTGTCTCCCAACCACTCGGTCTCAGCGCCCCAATAGATATCCTGTTCCGGCTCCCAGACGTCCTCGCGGCCGCCGGCGAAGCCGAAGATCGTGAATCCCATCGACATCATCGCGCAGTCGCCGGCGAAAATCATGAGATCCGCCCACGAAAGTTTGTTGCCGTATTTCTGTTTGATGGGCCACAGCAAACGGCGCGCCTTGTCGAGGTTGCCGTTATCGGGCCAGCTGTTGAGCGGCGCGAAACGCTGCGTTCCAGACGACGAACCGCCACGACCGTCGGCCGTGCGATAGGTACCCGCGCTGTGCCAGGCCATGCGCACAAAGAACGGGCCGTAGTGTCCGTAGTCGGCGGGCCACCACTCCTGCGAGTCGGTCATCAGCGCAAACAGATCCTGCTTGACCGCCTCGAGGTCGAGCTTCTTGAACTCGTCGGCGTAGCTGAAGCCTGTTGCCAGCGGATTCGCCAACGGGGAGTTCTGGTGCAGCATGCTCAGTTCGAGCTGATTCGGCCACCAATTCCGGCTGCGCCGTCGACGGGTTGAGTCGTTCAGCTCGCTCAGCACCGCATCGTCGCCGCCATGCATCACGGGGCACTTGCCTGCGCTTCCGCCAGTATTTTCATTCATCCCAAAAATCTCCGATCATGAACTACGTTGATTGAAGCGCTCAGTCGACGCGCATATCGGAAACTTAACGCGGCGCCAGGATGCTCCGTGCTGGCGCTCCACCCCAGACCCTTCCGCAAATGCAGATCACCGATATTCTCGCGCAGATGGGCGGCCTCAAGTCAATGGCGAATGAACTTGGCGTGAGCGAGAGTCAGGCCGCGAGCGGTGCCGACGCGCTTATTCCGGCGATTCTTGGCGGATTCAAGAAGCAAGCGCAGACACAATCGTCGGGGCTGGACGGGCTTGGCGGCCTTCTTGGCAAGCTGGGCGGCGGGAGTCTGCTCGACAGCGTCCTGTCGCCGCAGCCGACCAACGTGAGCCAGGGCAACGACGTGCTTGGACAGATCTTTGGATCAAAAGATGTCAGTCGAACCGTCGCCGCGAACGCCGCGACCACATCGGGACTCGACGCGGGCATTCTCCGAAAGATGCTTCCCATGGTCGCGATGGCGGTAGCCGGCTACATGGCCAAGCAGAGCGCCAGCGGCAGTGCCAGCGAGGGCGGCGGATTGGGTGGCCTGCTGGGTGGGCTGATGGGCGGAGGTGGCGACCGTGCCTCGTCGCGTGGCGCAGGAGCCGGCGGCATTGCGTCAATGATCGACATGAATGGTGACGGCAACGCGCTGGATGACATCATGCGTATGGCGGGCAAGTTCATGCGTTGAGTGCAGCGCCACCAATCAACATCACGCAGCACGAACTCTTCGTGGGATTCAGAATGGCCGAGGCGAGCAATCGCGCCTCGGCGGCCGAATTCCAGTAACTCTTTACAGTGCAGCAGAATACGCGTCCTCTCTCTTGGTGGGCTTCGGCGCAGAGCAGGTTCTTGATGGTTTCGGCAACGCACAGTTCGGTTCGTTCACGACGACTGGCATGGGCCCGTCGACCTTCACCAACGTACTGTTCCAGCTGACCGTCAGCCAGACGTCGCCGACCCCCGGCAACACGTTCGTGGATGCGGGAATTAACGGGACACTCGCCGCGATTCAGGGCGGTTTGATCTGGGCTCCGGTAAGCCCGACCTCGTTTTCCATCGGCGCCGTTGACTACACCATCTCAACGGACGCGTTGACCAACGGCGTCCGCATCGATCCGCCCGGCCAACTCGGCGTGATCGGCAGCCCGCAGACGATCCGCGGCTTTGTCTCGACCGTGCCAGAGCCCAGCAGCTACGCACTGATGGTCGCCGGCCTGGCGGGCATCGCGGTGATGGCGCGTAGCCGTCGTCGCAGCGCGTAATACCTGGCGGTGTTGTGCAGGGCGCGCGGGGTCACCACGGGTTGGTGATCCCGCGTTTTTTTCTACGCGCATCTGCGCTGCTCACGCATCGGTCATACAAATGCCGATCGAGCCCCGCCTCAAGAGCTACGCCGACATCTCTCCTGGGGTGAATACCCACGTCGCTCACGCGTCGCGCAACTTTGGAGGGACAGATCGGGTAAGATGACTGGTATTCGCCGCCGCATTGGACGTACCGGACACCAGCGCAGCAAGCGGCGCACATCACAACTCCGATGCGACCGAGCCTCCGTCAACTCTATCGATGAGAACTGCGCCTGCTGAACCTGCCGCGTCGATGACAGAAGGACTTGCCGAGCTCCGCAACGAGAACGGTGTGCTGGTTGCTGCAGTGTCCGGCGACTGGTCGCTCGAGCAGGCCCCCCAGCGTTTCGAGTCGATCCTCACGCCGGAGCTGGCGACGAGCGGGCGGGCGCGCACGCTCACGTTTGATGCGTCGGGTCTCGGGTCGTGGGACAGCAGCCTGCTGGTGTTCCTTGAGCAAGCGCAGGCCTACTGTGACGAGCAGCAGTTGGAGATGGATCGCTCGGCGTTGCCGGAACAGGTCACCCGTTTGCTCACCCTCTCGCGCGCGGTGGCCGAGCGCAGCGCGTCCGGCGACGTACGCGCCAAACCTCCCGCGATCGCACGTGTTGGCGAGACCGCGATTCGAACATGGGCGAGCGTCCAGTCATCGATGACCTTCGCCGGTCAGGTAGCGCTGGCGGTCGCGCAGCTGGCAAACCGCACAGTGCATATGCGCTGGCGGGAGTTCTGGGTCGTGGTGCAGTCCAACAGCTCCGGCGCCATCCCGATCGTCACACTCATCGCGCTGCTGGTCGGCGTGATTATTGCTTTTCTTGGCGTGGTGGTGCTCGAGCGGTTTGGGGCCGGCTACTACGCGTCGTATCTGGTGGGGTTTGGCATGCTGCGCGAAATGGGCGCGCTCATGACCGGCATCATCATGGCCGGCCGCACCGGCGCGGGATTTGCGGCAGAGCTTGGCAGCATGAAGATCACGGAAGAGATCGATGCGTTTGTCACCCTGGGCATCTCCCCCGTCGAGCATCTGGTGCTGCCACGCATGCTTGGCATCTTCTTCATGATGCCGCTGCTCACGCTGTACGCCGATTTCGTCGGTATTCTCGGTGGCATGGCCGTGGCCGTCTCGCTGCTCGATCTCTCGGCCACGCAGTTTCTCGGCGGGCTGCTTTCGGCCGTCACGCTGACTGATGCCCTGCTCGGCGTGTTCAAAGGTCTGGTGTTCGGCGTCCTGATCGGCTTTTCGGGATGCCTGAAGGGACTGCAGACCGGCAGTGGTGCGGGTGCCGTGGGTCGTGCGGCGACGTCGGCCGTCGTCCTCGGCATCACGTTGATCATTCTCGCCAATGCAGTGATTGACTGGCTGGCTGCACTGCTCAAGATATGAAAACCTCAGACTCACCGGCTATCGAAGTGCGCCACCTCACCATGCAGTATGGCGACCTCGTGATCATGAAGGATCTGAACTTCACCATCCAGCGCGGAGAGGTGTTTGTGATCATGGGCGGCAGCGGCAGCGGCAAGAGCACGCTGCTCAAGCATCTCATCGGGCTCAAGGCGTCCGCGAAAGGCACGATTTTGTTCGACGGTGAAGACTTCACGGCGGCCGATGAGACGCATCGCAAAGCGGTGCTGCGTCGCATGGGCGTGCTGTACCAGAACGGTGCGCTGTGGAGCGGACTCACCTTGGCCGAGAATGTGGCGCTGCCACTGGAGGAGTTCACGACGCTCGATACCGGGGCAATCGCCGAGGTGGTCTCGCTCAAACTCGCGCTGGTGGGGCTGCGCGGCTTTGGGGAGTTCTACCCGTCCGCGATCAGCGGCGGCATGCGCAAGCGCGCCGCACTCGCGCGTGCGATCGCGCTCGACCCGGAAGTCCTGTTCTTCGATGAGCCATCGTCGGGGCTTGATCCCATCAGTGCGAGTCGGCTCGACGATCTCATTGTAGAAATCAAAGCGAGCTTCGGCACGACGATTGTCGTGGTGACGCACGACCTGGAAAGTATTTTTCGGATTGCCGACCGCGCGTTGTTTCTGGATATCACGGAAAAAACCATGACCGCACTCGGGAGCCCAACCGAGTTGCGAGACAACCCGCCAAGCGAAGAAGTCCATCGGTTTCTTACCCGCAGCAGCGAAGGCCTTTCATGAGCAGGCGTGCGAACCCTACGACCATCGGACTATTTCTCGTTGGTGCCTTGGTACTGGCCGTACTGGCCGTGGCAACGCTCGCGTCCAATGCGTGGTTCGAGCGCCGCACCAGCTTTCTCGCCTACTTTCCGGAATCGGTGAACGGGCTCGCGACGGGAGCGCCGGTAAAGTTCCAGGGTGTTCCTGTTGGTACCGTGACCGACATCATGATCGAGATCAATCAACAGGACAAAACGTTTCAGGTGCCGGTGAAGTTTGACATCGATTTGCCTCGCCTGACCACGCATC
>JBBRDP010000071.1:0-15863 GCA_038203795.1 Gemmatimonadales bacterium | reverse complement strand
GCCGGCCGCTGACGTGAGTGCCGTGCTGCTCTCACACGCGCACATCGATCATTCGGGACGGTTGCCGTACCTGGTGAAGCAGGGGTTTACCGGCAGTATCTGGACCACCAGTGCCACGCGTGATCTGTGTGCGGTGATGCTGGCCGACAGTGCAAACATTCAGGCACGGGACGTAGAGTTTCTGGCGCGACGTGGCCGGCCGGTTGTTGAACCGCTCTACAGCCTGGCCGACGCGGTGCAAACGGTGGACCAGATGATCGGTGTGCCATACGATCGCTGGCTCGATATCGTACCCGGCGTTCGCGCGCTGTATACAGACGCGGGCCACATTCTCGGTTCGGCGAGCATCGTGGTGGAAGTGAAGGAGGGCTCGCACACCAGTCGGGTCGTGTTCTCCGGCGACATCGGTCGAAAAGATCGCCCCATCATTCGCGATCCCGCGCCACCGAGCGGCGGCGCCGACACGGTGATTCTCGAGTCCACGTACGGCGATCGCGATCACGAAACAGTGACCGATGCCCGTGAGCACCTCGCGCGCGTTGTCCGTGACACCGCCAAGCGCGGCGGCAAGGTGCTGATTCCGGCCTTCGCGCTTGGACGCACGCAGGAGGTCGTGTACGATCTGCACGAACTGTGGCGCGCGGGTGAAATCCCGGAGATTCCGATCGTGATTGATTCACCGCTCGCGCTCGATGCGACTACGGTGTACAAGCTGCACGGCAACATCTTCGATCGCACGGAGGAGCTCGTGCGCGAGACTGCCAATCCGCTCGAGTTTCCGTTGGTCAGTTTTACGCGCAGTGTGGAGGAGTCGAAGCAGCTGAACGAGCGTCGCGGACCGATGGTCGTGATTGCCGCGAGTGGCATGGCCGAGTTCGGGCGTATTGTGCATCACCTGAGTAACGGGGCGAGCGATCCACGCAATACCATCCTGATCGTGGGCTGGGCGGCCGAACACACGCTCGGACGCCGCATCGTGGAGCGCCAGCCGGTGCTCAGGATTTTTGGTGACGATGTGCCGCTCGTGGCGCAGGTGGAAGTGCTCAATGGCTACTCCGCGCACGGCGATCG
This sequence comes from Gemmatimonadales bacterium, assembly GCA_038203795.1. GTDB lineage: Bacteria > Gemmatimonadota > Gemmatimonadetes > Gemmatimonadales > Gemmatimonadaceae > JAABRT01. The sequence goes on along the minus strand of JBBRDP010000071.1, from coordinate 14,792 downwards.
CACCGAACTGCATCAATGGCTGGATGCTGTGCGCGACGACGGTGTGAAGGCGCGCCGTGAGATTCAGCACGTGCATCTCGTGCACGGCGAGCGGTCGGCGCAGGATGCGTTCGCGGCGACACTGCGGGAGGGTGGGTATAGCGTTGATGCTCCGGAACCGGGCGATAAGCGGCCGGTGTAGCGCCAGCGTACGCACGCCGGACACGCGGTGGGTGACTAACTTCCGCTCATGCTCCGCCGAGTGCGCCGCTCCCTCCTTCAGCTGGTCAGCATCGCCCTCGCCGGGTGGGTGCTGAACATTGCGGCCGTTTGGTGGTGGTCGCGCCGAGACGACGCGGCCAGCGCGCAGGGACGTATCGCTGATGCCATCGTAGTACTCGGTGCGGCGCAGTACGCGGGTCGTCCCTCACCCGTGCTGCAAGCGCGACTCGATCACGCGCTCGCGTTGTTCCAGCGCGACCTCGCCCCGTACGTGCTGCTCACCGGTGGCAAGGGGGACGGCGATACACAGAGCGAGGCGGGTGCAGGGCGACGTTATCTCGTGAAGCGCGGTGTGCCCGATTCGGCAATCCTGTTCGAGGACGAAGGGCGCACCACGTACGCGTCGATGGACAACGCAGCCGTGCGATTGCGCGCTGTGAACGGCCGCGAAGTCCTGCTCGTGAGCGATCCGTTTCACATGCTCCGACTCTCGTTGCTCGCGCGCCTGCATGGGCTCGTGCCGCGCGCGTCGCCCACACGCACGAGCCCTATCTCAGCGAATCCGTTGCTCGAATTCGAGTACGCGGTGCGTGAGTCGCTCGCGGTGCCGGCCGATGTCGTGCGCTTCATGCGCGAGCGAGTACGCGCACCGCGCTAGCGTCCGCCGCCTCGCCCACCGGCTCCACGTGTGACGCGCCAATCGCCATCGCGCACCAGGCGTTTGCGGCCGTCTCGCTCAACACTCCAGATGGCCGACGGCCACTCGTCGTTGCCGTAGTGCACGGCGTTGATGCCCGGCATGACCATCGCCCCAAACGCCGCCGTGCCAAAGCTTGGTACCTGGAATACTTCGGCGTTTTCGAATCGCACCTGATATCCGAGATCGGCCAATGCACCAATGCTCAGTCGACTGAGCGGCATACCACCGGGTTGTGCAAAGCCCACCATGAGTTCGCGTCGCAGCACGTTGAATCGCCAATGTGAATCGCGCGTGCCCGGGCCACCGGTGTTCTCGAGTGGAACTGGAATGCCGGTGTACGCGGCGCCACCGAGCAGCGCGAACTGTTCGCGTCCAACGGCGCCCTGAAATACGGGATCAGTGCCCCCAATTCCGGCAATCAGGCCGCGTCGATCCCAGTTGAACGATTGCAGGCCGAGCACATGTCCGAACTCGTGTGTCATCACGTCGTCGAGCGTGCCGTTGGTGTTGAGATTCACCAAGTCGGCAGTGTCGAGCTCCACAAATCCCACCACCGGCAACCCATTGACGGTGCGAATGATGCACGGTCCAGCACGACCAAGAATGCTGCCGGGCCCGTCGATACTGTCGAAGTTGATGTAGATGCGCACGTTGGTGATGACTTCGTCGAGCGCCGGGACACCGGGTCCGCAGTCGCCGGCGCCGGCAATGACACGTGCGGGCTCGAGCTGTCCGGCAATCACGCTGCGCCAGCGCTGCAGGGTGCGTTCGACCGCCTGCAAGTTGCGCGTTGACGGCTCGCCTTTGAGAAACACCGTTTCAATGAAAAAGACGCTCGCTACGGCATTGGCGCGAAACACAAACGAATCGGACGGAAACTGCGGTGAACGTGCAATGAGCTGCTGCGTGGAATCGGTGCCCAACACCCATGTGCCCACGCGCGCCAGGCCCTCCGCGTTATCGGTGGTGCGTGCGCTGCCGGTCACCGTGCCTGAGCCGATGCTCGGCGAAAAGCTGACCGTGACGCCGCCGGTCGGATTTCCAAAGCGATCACGGGCGCGCACGGCGGGGCGCTGCGTCACACCGAAACCCGGCACACCATCCTGTTGCAGCGAGGTGGCGGCCTCAATGCCGACCGCGGCTTCGGGCGCTGCGGCCGCTCGAAACGGCAGGGACACCAGACCCGGCACGAAGGCGGTGACGATTTGCGGCGCGGCGGTGCTCGTGCCAATACGCCATCCGTCGAGTGTCGCGACACCTGCATCGTTGGTGATGCGCTGCGCGCTGCCAATGATCGCACCGCCGCCGGACACCACCGCGAAGCTCACCGTCGTGCCGGCTATGGGATTCTCGAAGACATCAGCAACGGTCAGTGATGGTGGTTGCGCGACGAGCGTGCCAACAACGGCGGCTTGTGTTTCCGGTACGCGTCGGATCGTCACCGCTGGTGGTCCGGGGTTGACCGTTGCGAGGAAGGTGACCGACGACACGCCCGGCGCGGACGCAGACAGCGTTTGTGGGCCGGCGCGTATGCCAAGCCGCCACCCACCGGCGGAGGCCACACCAGCCGCATCGGTCCGCACACTATCAAAGGTCACTGAACCACCGCCACTGGCGACCTGCCAGCGCACGAGCACGCCGGCCAGCGCACGACCACGCTGATCAGTGATGATGACCGCTGGCGGCGTGGAGATTCTTGTATCTACGGCGGCGGTGAATGTCGCCGCCCCCTGACTCACCATACTCGTGGCCAGACGTGGTTCGCCATCACATGCGGCGAGTGCGAGCACTACGACAAGCGCAGGCCACGCGGTGGCAGAAAATCGGGAAAACATCGCTATCGCCAAGGTTCGGGGCAGAGGAATGAGGGAAATGCGGCGCACGGGGTTCCTCATCGCGTGACACACACTTCAATTTACAACATGCAGATCCCCGTCGAGAGCTATCGCCTCCCGAACGGCCTCCTGGTGGTACTCTCCGAGGATCACACGGCGCCGATCGTCGCAGTCAACTTGTGGTACCACGTGGGTTCGGCGAACGAACGCACGGGGCGCACCGGCTTTGCCCACCTCTTTGAGCACATGCTCTTCCAGGGGTCGGAAAACGTCGGTGCCAATGAACACTTCGAGTTCGTGCAACGAGCCGGTGGTACCCTCAACGGGTCCACCTGGCTCGACCGCACCAACTACTACGAAACGCTGCCGTCGAATCAGTTGGCGCTGGCGCTCTGGCTTGAGGCCGATCGCATGGCGCGCCTGCTCCCGGCTATGACACAGCCAAAGCTCGACACGCAACGCGACGTTGTAAAGAACGAGCGGCGCTGGAGTGTGGATAACCAGCCCTACGGGACCTGGTGGGAAAAGCTTCCGGCGCTCTGTTTTCCAGCGGAGCATCCGTTCCACCACTCCCTGATCGGGTCCATGGACGACCTCGACGCCGCCTCGCTGGAGGACATCGCCGAGTTCTTCCGTACGTATTACACCCCTGACAACGCCGTGGTGACCATCGCCGGCGATTTTTCCGGGGTTAATGCCCGGGCGATGGTGGAGACGTACTTCGGGGCGGTGCCGCGTGGTGGTGACCGTCCGCCGCTGCCTGATATGAGCGTGCCGTTCACGTATGGCGGTCCGCAGCGGGAAGTGGTGCCGGACGCCTGTGCCCTGCCTCGTGTGTTCGTGGCGTCGCGCATGCCGGTGCTGGGCACCGACGAGTACTACGCCGCGAGTGTGTGTTCGGCCATTCTGGGACTGCGTACCTGTAGTCGATTCGAGCAGTCGCTGGTACGCAGGCAGCGCGTGGCCTCGTCGGCGTCGTGTTTTACGTTCGATCTGGCCAAGGGCGCTGACTTGTTTGTGGCCGACGTCACCGCATTGCCGGACATAACGCCCGAACAGCTCGAAGCGGCGGTGCATGCGGAGCTCGATCTCATGCACGAGCATGGTGTGACCCAGAAGGAAGTGCAGCGCGCGATCGCGCTGACGGAAACGCATTTTGTCACGAGCCTGCAGTCGGCGGCGGAGCGCGCCGATCAGCTGTCGCGCTTTGCGACGTACTTTGGTGATCCCGCGCTGGTGAACGAACAACCGGCGCGGTATCGGGCGGTGACGGCGGCGCATGTGACGGCGTTTGCGCGTGACTATCTCGCGCGGCATAACCGTGCGACGCTGCTGTATGTGCCTTTAGAAGACGACCACGTGATTGATGACACGGTTGCTGATACGGTTGCTGATACAGTTGCGGATACGTCTGAGGTTGCGGCGTGAGCGCGTCGGCTGAGCACGGTGACATGAGCGATGGCACGAGCACTGCCGCGAGCGGTACCGCGCCCGCTCCGAGTTCGCCCACCGCTCCCCCGCGTCCCGCGCCGAGCGCCGTGCGGCCGTACAGTTTTCCAGCGTTCCAGACGCGCATTCTGCCTAACGGACTGCGCGTGGTGGTGGCACCGGTGCATGCGCATCCCGTGGTGACGGTGCTCGCGGTGGTGGAGGCGGGTGCGACGCGTGATCCACTCGGCAAGCACGGGCTCGCGGTGCTGACTGGGCGCGCGCTCGCCGAAGGTACGGCCACGATGAGTGCGCTCGAGTTGGCGGAGCGTGTGGAGTCGCTCGGCACCGTGCTCGATACCGGCGCCGATTGGGACTCGAGCATTGTGCAGCTCACGGCTTTGACTGAGCGTGCCGGTGATGCATTCGCGGTGCTCGCTGAAGTGCTGCGTGCGCCGTCGTTTCCGGCGGCCGAGATGCAGCGGTTGGCGGAGGAACGGTTGTCGGATCTCACGCAGATTCGCGCCGAGCCGCGCGGGTTGGCGGATGTGGCGCTCAATCGTTTGTTGTACGCTGCCACATCGCGTTTCGCACGGCTCGCCGGTGGTGACGAACGCAGCATTCCCACGATCACGCGTGATGACATCGCGCAGTTCCACGCCGAGCATTTCACGCCGGATGCGGTGGCGTTGATTGTGGTGGGTGATTGCACCGTGGATGCGGCAGTGAAGTTGGCGACGCAGCATCTTGGGGATTGGCAGGGTGTGGCGCCGGAGACACCGGTGCCTGATGCATCGCGGCGTTTTAGCGACTGCCGTATTCATCTGGTGGCCAAGCCCGATGCACAGCAGACGGAGCTGCGGCTTGGGCATGTGGCCGTGCCACGTTCGCATCCCGATTATTTCCCGATTGTGGTGATGAACGCGATTCTGGGTGGGCTGTTCTCGTCGCGGCTCAACTTGAACTTGCGAGAGAAGCACGGCTTCACGTACGGCGCGCACAGCGCGTTTGATTGGCGGCGTGCGGCGAGTCCGTTTGAAGTGTCGAGTGCGGTGCAGACCGACAAGTGCGCGGACGCTGTGCGTGAGGCGCTGGCGGAGATTGAGCGCATGCGCCAGGAAGCGGTGAGTGAGGAGGAGTTGTCGTTGGCGGTGAGCTACCTCGACGGCGTGTTTCCGATTCGGTTTGAGACCACGGCGGCGATTGCGGGCGGGTTGGCGAATGTGGAGATCTTTCGACTGCCGTCGGATTATTTCGATACGTATCGGGCGCGGGTGCGCGCGGTCACGGCAGAGGATGTGTTACGCGTGGCGCGGACGCATTTGAATCCGGGGCAACTGCAGATTGTGGTGGTGGGGCCGGTGGAGGTGTTGAGGGGGCCGCTTGAGGCGTTGGGGGTTGGGCCGGTGAGTGTGCATTCGCCAACGGATGAACTTGGCGCGGATGATTGACCGGGCCGCGCTGTAACGCTGGGTGTGCGCGCGTGTCGTGCAGTTAGGGAGACCGGGCTATTCGCAAATGCCTGGAGAGGGATGTACGGCAAGCTCCGCGCGCGCTGCGACTTGTGAGTTGAGGCTGCGCAGCATGTTCCAAGAGGTGGCGCGGATAGACTGCGGGGCGCCGTTATACTGGTAATCCAAATTGCGTTATGTGGAGCGCGCGGTTGACTGGCAGGCCCATTTCCCAAAGGTGTGCCGAGCTGTATCTTTGTTCCAGTCAGGATGCTCTTCCGCAACCCTATGTGGCACAAATACTTACACGCTATCCCCCCGTGGCTGTAACTCGCCGACTGGCTCGTGCGCCAATAACTGAGGCGCTCATCGATGTTCGAGCGGTGCCGCTGGCTGGCCTCAGCGAAGACGTGTTCAAGACTATTCCAAGCATCCTGAAGTCCGACTACCCTCTCGTTGAAGAACGAAGAGCATCAGAGGCGCAGCTCGCGCTTGAACCCGGTAAGCCTCTGCGCGCGTCTAGCCGCGACTTAGGGTTACAAGGGGTCTGGCTTCGAAGTCAGGATGAGAAAGAAGTCGTCCAATTCAGGACAGACGGGTTCACCTACAGCCGGTTGGCGCCGTATACGTCGTGGGAGGACATACTCCCGAGGTCGCTCCGGCTCTGGAAGACTTTCGTTGAGGTACTGCGTCCGGAGATCGTCACCCGACTCGCGGTCCGCTACATCAACCACCTTCCGCTACCGGATGGTCCCGTCGAACTTGACGACTTCATCTTCACCGCACCTAAAGTTCCTCAGGGTGTAATAGGTGAGATGGGCCCGTTCTCGACAAGAGTGCTACTCGCTCATCCAGAGAGGAAGTTGCAGGCGATTGTGACGCAATCAATCGAACCTGGCGTTCGAAGCAAGCGACCGACCTTACTACTTGATATCGATGCCTTCAAGACTGGAAACGTTGGCATCTCTGCAGAATCGATTGCTCCACACCTTGAAGCACTCAGGGAGTACAAGAACATGATCTTTTTCGGCAGTCTCACTGAATCCTTTGCGAGGAGCTTTGAATGAACTCGTTCGCTCTTCCGCTGCCTGATTTTCCATCATTCTGGGCCGCCGGCGACAGAAGTGTAACTCGATCTGCACTCAGAACCGCTGTTCCAGTCTTCGAAACCGAGGCGCAAAGCAGCTCCGTCTCGATTGACGATGTGAGGAGGGAATTACGACGTGCACTCGCCGTCGCGGCATCGGAGGCAAGCACAGCAGACTGGGATGGCTATGGCGCAAAGGCGGTCAGCGCATCCGCGATTAGCCACGCCGCCGAGTTGCTTGATTCGCTGCCTACGACGGTGCCGCCGCCAGACATTTCTATTCATCCTGATGGCGAGGTTGGCTTCTTCTGGACTCGCGGGAAGCGACTCAGTGTTGCCGTCTCTATTTCACCGACTGGACTCGTCAGCTTTGCTTCGTTGCACGGACACCGCCGACTCCATGGATCAGAGTACTTAGTCAATGGCCTTCCTTCGTCGCTTGCTCTCGTTCTTCGCCAGCTTCATTCCGACGAAGAGTAGCCAAAATCGTCCGCGTGAAGTTCGAAGCGACGAACCGATCGTTCGGTACATCATTGACTCGAAGCATTTTCACAAACCAAAGCATGTAGTGAAGCCGGACGCCTTTCTCCCAAACGGCGACCCGCCCACAACCTCTGTTTTTCGAGTCGACGGATTGAGCAGCGACGATGTTTGGGGTATCGGGCATCGGATTGCCAACAAGCGCTCGCGAACTTTGAAAGCTCGCGCGGATTTTGATACCCGGGCCTTAATGGGAACCCCATTGAAGTTGGATGCAGACGATGATCCGCCGAGGCACGCGAACATTATTGGCTGGCCGCTCGAGAAGTCCGATCGGCTGCAACTCGCTCTCGAGATTGCCGAGAAGTCGAGCTTGCTCGTTGTGCCGTAAGCACTAGGCTTCGAGTGCTTCGAGGCTCCACATAACGAAGCTTGCTGCTGACGGTCACGCTATGAAGGGCGCCGCTCCGCCTCCGCATTTTATGAAGTGTCCGCAGCAGCAGCACGCGTTTTGCCCGACCACCGAACCACCCGTGTACCCGAACGCCCCCGCCGCCAAACGCGCCCTCTCCGTCTCGGGCGAAAACACCTCGGGGTTGCCGCCGACCAGTTCCCCGCAGACAGTGTGTTCGAGCCGAAGCAACACTCCGTGCGTATTTTGGGCGATGTCGATCACGTGTTTCGGACCAAAGCGATCACATGTGTCGGACCAAGTCGATCAGTCGTTTCGCGTGAAGGCGATCACCAAGTGAGCGCAGGACACGGGATCGGTTAGTCAGTGGGTTCGGTGGTGCGGTCGCTGCTGGTGCTGTCGCCGGTAGCGAGGCGAGGGAGGGAGCCGCCGGTGAGGGTGAGCCGGTGCGCGTGGTGCACCAGACGGTCGAGGATGGCGTCTCCGAAGGTGGCATCGCCGATCATCTCGTGCCAGTGCTCGATGGGCAGTTGGCTCGATTACCGGTCCAGTAGCGTGTGCTGCTTGATGGCCGCCTTCGTCGTGCGAAATGGCGCCCACGGAAAGACCGACAGACACAAGTCGATCGTGGTGGCATCGAAGGCATACACGGTGGCATCCAGATCGATTTCGAGGGGATCCTTCGCGTACAGCGGCCGCGCCATCGTAATAAGATGTTGGGCGAAGGCGGCGTAGATCTGCCACGGGCGCGTGGCGTTGGCGTTCGCCAACGTGTTTCGCGAAATCGTCTGGCAGCGAAAGCCCATGTGTTCTAATCGGCTCGTCTGAGCCCGCACGTTGACTTCGATGTCGCGCAAGGATTCCCGGGAGGTCAGTTGCGCGAAGGCCATCGCGAGGAACTGATCCAGGCACGAGAAATCCTGCACCTTGTACTCGCCACGATGGGCGGCGACGCAACGGCGAAACGTGCTCAGTGGCAGATGCACGCCTCGTTGAACTCAGACGGTATCACAACACATGGAAAGTCATGCTGGGCGCAGAAGGAACCATTCCGCTTCCCGGCTATGGCAACTCGATGATCTTTTTCCCGACCAACGGCCCATAGCCCGGTGTAGAATCCACCCATGCCCACTCCCCTCCCCACCCTCATCACCCTCACCCTCGCAGCCACACTGATGTGCTCGCTGCTCGCCACCGGCAGCTCGGCGCAAACCACCTGGCCCCAGCACTCCCGCGAGCGCCCCACACCACCCGTCCAGCGCGCCCCCGCTCTCACCGCGCCTGTACCACCACCCGCCGACGCCACGATCCTCTTCGACGGCCGCTCGCTCTCCGCGTGGCACGCCGGCAACGACCCCGCCCCCTGGCGCATCCTCCCCGACGGCACCCTCGAAGTGATCCCCGGCGCCGGCAGCATTGAGACGCGCGAATCGTTCGGCGATGTGCATCTGCACATCGAGTGGACCGCGCCCAATCCGCCGGTTGGCACCGACCAGAACCGCGGCAACAGCGGCGTGTTCCTCATGCGGCAATACGAAGTGCAGGTGCTCGACTCGTACAACAACGTCACCTACGCCGACGGGCAGGCGGGCGCAATCTACGGACAGTATCCGCCGCTCGTGAACGTCACCGCACCACCCGGTGAATGGAACAGCTTCGACATTCAGTTTCGCGCGCCGCGCTTTGCGCCCAACGGCACTGTGCGCGACTCCGCCCGCATGACAGTGCATCACAACGGCGTGCTCATTCACGACAATCGTGTACTGCTCGGGCCCACCTCACACACCGTGCGCGCGCCGTACGAGGCGCACGAGAGCCTGCTTCCGATTGCGCTGCAGGATCACGGCGAACGCGTGCGCTTCCGCAACATCTGGGTACGACCGCTGCCGGCGCGGTAGGAGCCGGAGCGCGGGGCTTCGGCGGCGATTCGGGCCGGTCGGTAGTTCTCACCGTCTTGAACCATGCCCTGACGTCAACCAGTGTTTGGCTTGAGCTTCAGATTGGGAACGTCTATCTTACTGGTAAGACCCTACCAGGAGCCCGAATGTCAGACGCCGCCACCACCACGCTGTCCTCGAAAGGTCAGGTGGTCATTCCCGAAGTCATTCGTGATCGCCTCGGCCTCAAACCCGGCGCGCAGTTCGTCGTGGTAGGCGACCGGGACGTCGTGATTCTCAAGGTGCTGCAGCCGCCCGCGCTCTCGGAGTTCGCGAAGCTCACTGCGCAGGCGCGCCGAGCGGCGAAGGCCGCCGTCCTCAAGCCCGCAGATGTGTCCAAGGCCATCAAGAAGGTACGGCGCGCGAAATGAGGATCATTCGCTGGACGTATGCTCAAGCCGCGCCAGTTCGTTGACCGCTACATCGAGCCTCCCGCCCATGACCTTCTCCAACGCCTACGCCGATCACACACGCGCCGAAGCATACGCGCGTCTCGAGTTTCCGGGCACGTACTATCTCGCGTATCGCGACCTGCCGGCGATCATCGGCACCGCCTCGCCCGGCGCTACCGCGCTCGACTTCGGCTGCGGTGCGGGCCGCTCATCGCGCTTTCTGCGCAGTCTCGGCTACACGGTCACGGGCGTTGACATCTCCGCCGAGCTGCTGTCGCAAGCGCGTCGACTCGACGCACACGGCGACTACCGACAGTTGCCAGACGGCAATCTCGATGCACTCGGCAGCGCGCAGTAGGATGTGGTGTTCGCGTCGTTCACTTTCGACAACATTCCGGGATGGGACCGCCGGGTGGGGCTGTTCCGAGCGTTCGGCGAGCGGCTGCGCGACAACGGACGCGTGATCAACCTCGTGAGTGCTCCGGAGATGTATCAGCACGAATGGGCGTCGTTCTCCACGCGCGAGTTTGCCGAGGACCGCACCGCGCGCACGGGCGATGTGGTGCGCACGATCATCCTTGATGTTGACGACCGGCGGCCTATTGACGATGTGTAGTGGAGCGCCGACGATTATCTGGAGCTGTACCGCAGGGTCGGACTCACCGTCGCGCACGTGCACCGCCCGCTGGGCTCACCGGCCGACAATCAACCGTGGGTGAGCGAAGAGCGCGTATTGCCGTGGGCGATTTATGTGCTCGGGTCTCTCGCCGCTCCCTGACGTCAACCGCCACGCAACACGCCATGTCCGTCGCTCCTGTCGCCCTGCTGCTGGGCCTTCTCATCACGTTCGGGCGTCCGGCTGACCGGACGTTCACGCACACGGCAGTAAAAGTTGGCAGTGTAGCCGAAGGATCAGCGATCGAGCTCTTTTCAAGGACGTCACCGATGTGGAAGCGCTCGACGACGGCGGCTTTGTCGTGCTCGACGAAGGAAACGCTCGTATCACGCAAGTGTCCCGCGACGGAAAGTTCGTTCGCGCCGTGATTTTCGACGGCGTTCCACGGCGACTGCGTCACGCTCGGCCAAGCGGCGCGTACCACGTGGTTCCCCGAGGCAATTTTGCCTCAGTCGCGTCCTCGACCGCTACCTGATCAGCACAGGACGCTATCTTGGATCGGTTGCACTGCCCGGCGGTATCGCCGAGATTGCCGTTGATGTTGATGGTCGGCTGCTGACGCTTGAGCAGGATCCGCTGCCTGTGGTGCGTTTGCGGGAGTTGAGGTAGCGGTGATACCCTCCTCGGTCGATAGCATGACGAATGCTGGCGAAACGACCGCCTTTCCGGCGGTGTTCAGGACCAGTAAATCGACCGTCCCGGCAGAGTAGCAACGCTGCGCCTACACACCGAAATCCCGCAGCCTTGTATCAACGAGACGGAAATACCGCTCAGACAACTGTTCCAGCAGATGCGAGCTCGACAGCACATTGTGCACATGTGCGCGCACATTGCTCGCCACCTGTTCCACGAGCGCATGCGCAATGCGCTTGTCCGCGCAAGCTCCATCAATGCCCACTGAACGGCGTTCTTTCGTCCGCCGGGCTCCGACAGAAAGAGCGTCGTGCCCACGGGCCCCGTCCAGCGGCTACCGATCAACCACAAACACTCGCCGCCCTCAAGGCCCCCACAGCACCGGCGTCAACGCGTCCCGCAGCGCCTGCACAAACTGTGACGTCCGCGCCGACCGTCCCTTCCGCGGCCCGACAAACGCAATCACATCGGCACTCGGCAACGCGTACTCCGGTAGCACATGCACCAGGCGGCCGGCGCGCACATCGTCGGCGACGCTCCACTCGGAGCGCACCACCAGGCCGAAACCGTTGAGCGCCCATTCGCGCACCACATCGCCGTCGTTGCTGGCGAGCGTTGGCTCAATGCGTACGTGCGTGACGTCGCCATCACGGTGCATGAAGCGCCACATGGTCACGTCTTCGTCGTTCTCGCGCAGTGCGATGCAGCGATAGTCGCGCAGCGCACGCGGCGTGCCGGGACAACCAAATCGTTCAAGAAACGACGGCGCGGCGACCAGCAGGCGCAAGTTCTTCGCCAGCGTGCGCGCCACGAGACCGGAGGGGCGCGACTCGCCGATGTGGACCGCGACATCCCACGAGGTGTCGGCAAACCACTCGAGCCGGTCAGACAGTGTCAGATCGAGTGTGACCGCAGCATGCGTCTCGAGAAACGCGGCCGCAACGGGCGCAACGTACCGCCGACCAAAGCCGAGTGGCGCAATGACGCGCAGGTGACCGGCCACCTCACCCCGTCGCGAATGCAGCGCCTCGGTGAGCTCGGCGATCTGATCGCTGATGCCGCGACCGCGCGTGGCGAGCAGCTCGCCCTCGTCGGTGAGCGCAAGGCGGCGCCGGCTGCGATCCACCAGACGCACCCCCACACGCTTCTCGAGATCCTGCAACCGCTGCGTCACGGCCGAAGCGGTGACGTCGAGCTCACGGGCGGCCGCCGCGAGCGTTGATGCGCGGGCGACAACAACGAAGAACTCAAAATCAGACGTTGACAGCATTTAGACGCACCTTAAGCAAAAGGTTAGCAATCCGCTGCCGAAACTACGAGCTCGACCCGGCGTAAGTGCCATATGCTCGAAATCCGCAACGTCTCCATCACCTACCCGAACGGCGTGCGCGCGCTGCGCGATGTCTCGCTCACCATCGGATGCGGCCTCTTTGGCCTGCTGGGCCCAAATGGCGCCGGCAAGTCGACGCTCATGCGCACGCTGGCCACGCTGCAGTCACCGGACGCGGGTTCGGTACGATTGGGCGGAAACGACATCGCGGCCGACCTCACGGCGCACCGCCGACAACTCGGCTACCTGCCGCAGGACTTTGGTGTGTATCCGGGCATCTCGGCGTACCATCTGCTCGATCATCTGGCGGTGCTCAAGGGACTCACCAACCGCGCCACACGCCACGCGCAGGTGGATGCGCTGCTACATCAGGTGAATCTGTGGGAGCATCGCAATCGCGCGGTGAGTGGATTCTCGGGTGGCATGCGGCAGCGCTTTGGCATCGCGCAGGCGCTGCTCGGCGATCCCCGCCTGATCATTGTCGACGAACCCACCGCCGGTCTCGACCCGGCCGAACGCAGCCGCTTCTACAACCTGCTCAGCGAGATCGGCGACGACGTGGTGGTGCTGCTGTCCACACACATTGTGGAAGACGTGCGGCAAATCTGCGCGCGCATGGCGGTGATGGCGGGCGGACGCGTGGTGTGCGAAGGCGTGCCGGACACATTGGCGCACGAACTGCACGGACAGGTATGGACGCGCACAATGGATCGACGCGACGCGCCCGATGAAGCGCAGCGGCATCACGTGCTATCCACGCAACTGCACGGAGGACGAACCCGCATGCGTGTGCGCGACAACGCGCAGCCGGGCCCGGAGTTTGAACCGACTGCACCCACGCTCGAAGACGTGTACTTCGACGCTTTGTCGCGAAATGGTGAACCATCGGACGCGCCGCCGGCGCAGACGCTACACACCCCCTCGCACACGCACTGAGCCGCGAATGTTCGCCGAGATGCTGCGCTTTGAATGGCGCTACCATGTGTACCGACTGGTGTTTGTGCTGTGCGTTGTGGTAGTGGCCGGCATGGCGTTCGCGCTCGTGGCCACCGGGTACGGCGCACAAGTGGCGCAGATCAATGCACCAACGACAGTCATGCAAGCATGCGGCTTGCTTTCGCTCTGGCTGCTGTTCTCGCAGACGCTCTTCACCGTCAACGGCGTGCTCCGCGACGAAGAACACGGGATGCGCGCACTGATTCTCTCGCGCCCGATTGGTCGGTTTGGTTATCTGGCCAGCCGCTACCTTGGTGTCGTACTGGCCGGACTGATGGTGTTCACCATTGCGGTGCTGCTATTGATGGTAGCACCGCACGTGCTGTCATTCGATGCCAGCCGCGTGGGCCCACTCTCGCTCACCTCATACGCATTCGCGCTCGGCACGCTCATCCTGCCCAATCTGCTGCTGGTTTCGGCGCTGCTCTGCGCGGTGGCATGGTTTACCCGCAGCACGATCGCGACGTATGCAGGCGGTATAGCAGTGTTCGGCTTCTACATGGTGACAGCGCTGCTCGTGGATTCACCGCTCATGGCAGGCACAGCGCCGCCCACCGCCGAGAGTCTGGCGCGCGCCGCACTGCTCGATCCGTTTGGCATCTCGGCGTTCTTCGAGCAGGTGCGCTACTGGACCACCGCCGAGCGCAATGTGCAGATGCTGACGCTGGACGGGCGCTACCTGAAGAACCGTCTGTTGGTGCTGGCGATTACCGGCGCGACGTTGGCGGTGTGTTATCGGTTTGTATCGCTCGGCGCCCGGGCGACGAGTGCGTCGCGCGCGAGGCTGCGGCGCACGAGTTCGCGTGAGACCGTCCACGAGCGTGTTCTCGGTGATTCGCGTAGCGACGAGCGCGGCAACGCACCCACGCTGTCGTCACCGGTGGCCTACCTCGCAATTGCACCCACCAGCGAGTCGCGCGGGTTCTTCCTGCGGGCGTTTGTTTCCACCGTGCGGCTGGAGCTGCGACAGCTGTTTGCCTCACGCGTGCTGCTCGCGCTGCTGCTGTTGTTCATGGTGGTAGCCGGTGTGGAAGCGTCAACCACGCTCATGGCAGGCGACTATGGTACACGCGTGCTGGCGACGAGCGGCGCGTTGGCTGCCTCGGTGCCGCTGCAGTTCTTTGGCATGTTGTGCGTGGTGTACTTTGGCGCCGATCTTGTGTGGCGCGAGCGCGCCACGGGCATCAGCGGGCTGGTAGATGCCACGCCCACATCCAACGCGGTGTTCACACTC
>JBBRDP010000070.1:0-15969 GCA_038203795.1 Gemmatimonadales bacterium | reverse complement strand
GGCACCGCGATGATGCCGTATCCCATCAACATCACCAGCACCGCCAGAAAGCGCCCGAGCGGCGTGATCGGTGCGATATCGCCATAGCCAACCGTCGTGAGGGTGACGACCGCCCAGTACACAGAGGTCGGAATGTCGGTGAAGCCGCGTTCCGGCCCTTCCACCAGATGCATCAGTGAACCGACGATTACGACGATCGCACTCACCGTGAGCAGGAAGATCGTGATCTTGCGGCGGCTCAGGAGCAGCGCCCGCCACAGCTCGGCCGATTCATCCAGATACGTCGCCAACTTGAGAATGCGGAACACGCGCAAGAGCCGCAGAATGCGTACGACGGAGAGCGCCTGCGCCCCGGGAATCAGCAAGCTGAGGTACGTGGGCAGGATGGCGAGCAGATCCACCACCCCGTAGAAACTCTTCACGTATTGCCACGGACGTCGCACCGCGTACAAGCGCAGCCCAAACTCGATCGTGAAGATAATCGTGAAGAACCATTCGAGCAGATAGAGCGTGCGGAAATGCCTGGCCTGCACGTCCTGCACACTCTCGATCAGTACAGTCGCCACGCTGGCGAGAATGCTGATCAGTAGCACCACGTCGAAGAGGCGACCGGCGCGCGTATCGGCCTCGAAGACGATCTCGTGCACGCGGCGCTGCGTGCTCGACTCCGGATACTGCGGTCCGTGCTGCCCCGAGGCGTCGTCGGGAGGAGTGCTGGTCACCGGGCGTGGCGCATGACGCTCATGCGACCAGCGGCGCGATGGCCACGGCATCGATGCTGGTGGCATCGCCGGTGACGATCCGTCGATGTGCGTCGAGCTGACCGAGATGGTACGTGAGATGCGTGGCGAGATGCAGCAGGAACGCACGCGTGGTCAGATACCGATCGCGAACGGCCGAGGGGAACGGCTGGTCGAGCACTGCTGGGTCGCACGCTGCGAGTGTGGCCCGGACATCGGCGATCGTGAGCTGGAGTTGCGCCTGCAGTTCGTCACGCGGTACGTCGCGCCGCGAGAACTCCAGCTCGCGATCGCGCACGTAGCCGGTTGATCCGAGCACCGCACCAATGAAGTAGCGCAGATTGCCCACCAGATGCAGTACCAGCGTTCCACCGCAGTTGCTCATTCCCGGAAGCACGTGCCACGGGCCAGCGTCACTGGGATACGCCGCCACTTCGCGCGACACCGCGTCGAGGTCGCGCACCAAGACACGCGACAGATCGCCGAGCATTGCGCGCGACGGCGCCAACATCTCAGTCCTCGCGCGGTGGATAGAGCGCTTCGTCGAGCGGCGCCGCTTCATCGACCAGCATGATCGGGATGCCGTCCTGCACCGAGTACACCAGTTGCGAGACACGACACACCAGGACTTCCGGCGGACCGGGATAGTACTCCAGCGGCGCCTTGCTCTTGGGACACACGAGCAGCGCGAGCAGATCCGGGGACAACGTCATCAGTTCCTCCAAGGGCGATTCCAGCGCGTGCGTGCAATCTGCCTCGGCACACCATCCGGCCGCCACCTGCGTGCGGCGAGGAAAGTACGCGCGGCACGGGCAACCGGTCGAGTCACTCTTCGTTCGGCGTCAACGCTTTGTGAATTCTGCCGACGTGTAGTTCACTCGGGCGACGCATGCACATCCGCGCGTGGTCCGCGTACCGGCGCCCCGTCCTTGTGGCCGAACGTCTCGCCACCGAGCAAGCGCAGCGCTGGCGCGACACCCGCCCAGATGGCCGTGAGACACACATCGATGGACGCCGGTTTGCCTGGCAGGTTGACGATGAGCGTCGTGCCGCGCGTGCCGGCCACTTGCCGCGACAGAATCGCGGTGGGCACCGTGCGCAGCGATTCGGTGCGCATGGCCTCGCCGAAGCCGGGCAACAGCCGGTCGCAGACCGCCATGGTCGCATCGGGGGTGACGTCGCGCAGCGCCGGTCCCGTACCGCCGGTCGTGATGATCAATCGACATTGGTGCCAGTCGACCAGCTCGACCAGCGTCGCCTCAACCAACGGTCGATCGTCGGGAATGCAACGGTACAGCTCCTCCCACGGTGTGGCAATCCAACGCGAGAGGCACGCACGAATAGCGGCGCCGGAGAGATCGTCGTACGTGCCCGCCGCCGCCCGATCAGAGACGGTGACGATGCCAATACGCATGGTGTCGGGAGTCGTGCGGTCCACCGGGCGAATCGCCTACCGGGCGGGCAGCGCCAGTCGCACCGCGACCACGCCGCGAAGATCGCCCTCGGCGTAGCCTACCGCCTTGTCTTCCGGATAGCGCGCTGCCAGAACCGCGCGAATGGACGGCTTGATGCCGTCTACCGCGCCGTGGCAGTTGAGACAGCCTGCGGCCACCATCACCGGGCGGAAGTAGCGCAGCTCGCGCGTACCATCACCGCTTCGCCGGACTTCCACAAACTCCGTGGGTAGCGGCCCCATCGCCTTGAGACCGGCGAGATATTCGAGCACCCTGACCTCAACACTATCGGGCGCGTTGGACGGATTCCGTACCCGCAGACTCGTACGGTGCACGTCGACACCGGCCAGCTGATAGCGCGCCGTGAGTGCCTGTGCCGAGTCGGCGCAGAAGGCGAGCGCCGAGTCGGGTCCACCCGTTTCGAGTCGCGCGAGCAGCGATTTCATGAGCCCCTGCCCGAGCGCGGTCGCGGCGTCACGGGCGGTGGCCATGGAGGCGCTGTCGACCGCTTCCGCGCCGGTTGATTCCACGACGGTGGCGACCGGTGTGTCTTCGATAACGGGTGGCGTGTCGGCCGGCTTGCTGCACGCAACCAGACTACTCGCACTCACCAGAACCGCCATGATGGTGCACTGCACCAACACGTTCACGTTGCGACTCCTGCTCATAACGTCGGCCTCCCCGGCGCGATGGTGCGCGCCCTATTGGAATCGCGGTCGTTCATGCCGCGTCACTCGCCAGCGCCCGTCGTCGAGTCGCTCTGCAACGTACACCGACTGGCGCCCCAGGCCTATGACCCGGTGATGCAGCGGCAGCACGATATCGTGCGTGTCCGCCGACCCGGGGCGGAACACGGTGTACCGCTCTTCGGTTTTCGGAGCGGTTTGGGTGCGCCATGTCCACACCTCACCATCGGGTGCGGCGCGCGCTTCGATGAACGGGCCCTTCTCCGGCGCGTACTGAATCGCTTCCAGTGGCACGTTGGGGGCGGCGGGCAACCCGCGCATCATCCCGCGATCGGCCTCGGCGCTTCGGATCGGCGCATACGCGCGCGGGCCGCCCATCGTTTTCGCGCCGCTCGGCAGCCAGTAGTCCACTTGGTGCGGACCTCCGCGCGCGACCCACACAGTGCCATCGGCCAGCTGCCCCCACAGGTCACGCGCGGCGTACTCGGGCGGCGACACGTATGAGCGCTGCCCCATCGGAATCGTCACGGTGGCCTTGGGCACATGCACCCGCGCGAGTGTGTCGACACCGGTGGCGGTGGTGCGAATGAGCGGCACGGAGTCGTTGCGCGTACGCTCGCTCAGTGCCGACACCCAGGCGCCGAGTGTGTCACGCCGTACGAGAAACTGATCAACGTTGGTGGGTACACTGAGCACGGTGTCAGCGTCGCCGTTTCGCGCGAAGCCAACGAGTCGGCGGGCCACACCATCGAGCGCGAACACACCGCCGGCCGGCGCGTCCATCACCGCGAAGGGCATGCGGAACTGTCCGGCGGCCGCACCGAGCGCACCAAGTGTGTCGGCGCGGGTGGTGTCGCCAAACGTGACGCGCAGCAGCCCCGGCAGCTGGTAGAGTGCAAGCCAGACGCGTGCATCGGCGTCTTCGTGGACGTCTTCGGCTTCGCTGACGATGAGTGGCGCCGCGTTGGTGAAGCCGAGTCGTGCGGCGAGCGGTTCTTCGGCGGACGGTGCATCACCGCCGCACGCCACAATTGACAACAATAGCGCGGCGACGGTCGCCGAAACGGAGCGAGACATAACGTGAGATCGCGAGGAGGGGAGTGTTGCGGACATGCGGCTAATACCGCGCCAGATATCGATCAAGCTCCCACCGCGTGACTTGCATGTGATACTCACGCCATTCAGCGCGTTTGGCGGCGAGGAAATGTTCGGTCACGTGTGGGCCGAGTGCAGTGGTGAGTAACTCATCCTTCTCGAGTTCGTCACACGCTTCATCGAGCGTGCGCGGCAGTTCGTCGATACGCAACCGTCGGCGTTCGCGGTGCGACATTTCCCAGATGTTGGTGTTCACCGGCTCGCGCCAGTCGGCCTCGGTCTTCACCCCATCGAGACCGGCGGCGAGCATGACGGTGAGCGCCAGATACGGATTGGCACTCGGATCGGGCGTGCGCAGTTCGACACGTGTACCACTGCCGCGGCGATCGGGCACGCGAATCATGGGCGAGCGATTGCGCAGCGACCATGCCGCGTGCACGGGCGCTTCGAAGCCCGGCACCAGTCGTTTGTAGGAGTTCACGAGCGGATTGGTAATCGCGCACATCGCGCGCGCGTGTCGCAACAAACCTCCGATGTAGTGCAGCGCCGTGATGGACAACTCCCACTCACGCTGCGGATCCCAGAACACATTCTGACCGAGCTTGAACAGTGATTGATGCGTGTGCATACCACTGCCGTTCTGTCCAAACACGGGTTTGGGCATGAACGACGCGAACAGGCCAAACTGTCGTGCCACTTGTTTCACGACAAAACGAAACGTCGCGATGTTGTCGGCCGTGCGCATCGCATCAGCGTAACGGAAATCGATTTCATGTTGTCCGTGCGCGACCTCATGATGCGCGCCTTCGACTTCGAAGCCGAGCTGCTCGAGCGCATCGACAATGGCACGACGCGCGTCTTCGCCGAGGTCCATGGGCGCGAGGTCGAAGTAACTGCCGGCATCGTGTGTGGTGGTGGACGGTGCGCCGTCGGCGGTTGCCTTGAAGAGAAAAAACTCGGCTTCCATACCGGCATTCATGGTGTAGCCCAGCTCCGACGCGTGCGTGATCTGCTGCCGCAGCACCTGGCGCGGATCGCCGGCGAAGGGGCGTCCGTCCGGATGGTTCACATCACAGATAAGCCGAGCGATGCGGGCGGCGGGATCGCCCCAGGGGTAGACCTGAAACGTGGACAGGTCCGGCGCGAGCAGCATGTCCGACTCTTCGACGCGCACGAACCCTTCGATGCTGGAGCCGTCGAACAGAATGTCGCCCTTGAGCGCCTTGCGGAACTGGGACGCGGGGATCTCGACGTTCTTGATGACGCCCAGGATATCGGTGAACTGCAGGCGCAGAAAGCGGACTTGCTGCGACTCGGCGAGTTCGAGGATGTCACTCGCGGAGGCGCCGCTGAGATCGGCGGGCACGAGGGATCGGGGAGTGCGGGGCACGAGCCGGGGGCGAAAGGCGAAACCAGTGGGCAGCACGAGCGGGCGGTGACCGGACACTAGAACGTGAGGTCGGCCAATGGAAGTGTGTGCGGTGCTCGCCTAGCTTACTCAGTCCATGACTGCTTCGCCTGCTTCTTCGACCGGTGGCCCTCTTGGCTCCGGCAGTTTCTGCGCCGCCTGCGGCGCGAGTCTCGCCACTGGTGCTCGGTTCTGCCATCGTTGTGGCACGCCGGCGGGTGAAGGGATGGCGGTCGCGAGCGCGGCGGCCGGCGCACCGGCCGGTGGCGGTGGGTTGGCGGGGGTGTTGCCGTGGGGCGTCGCGTTTGTGGCGCTGATGGCGCTGGTGGCGATGGTCGCCGGCCGGAACTTTGGCACCGCCAAAGGCAGCCAGGTGGATGGCTCGGCGAACTCCGTGGCCACCCCGACGATCGACGGTCCAGGCCGTGGGGTGGGCGCGCCCGGCAGCGGTCCGCGGGCGCCGGACATCTCGAACATGTCGCCCGAAGAGCGCGCCGACCGGCTCTATGAGCGCATCATGATGTACTCCGAAAACGGCAAGCCCGACTCGGCGGCGATGTTCGCCGTGATGGCGCTGCCGGCGCACGAGTTGCTGGAGAACATCGACAACGACCGCCGCTATCACGCCGGACGGATCGCTGAGGTGGCCGGACTCGCCGACATGGCCCAAGCCCAATCGGACACCATTTTGCGCAAGGATGCGAACCACCTGCTCGGGATTATTCTCGGGGTTCGCGCCGCGCGCCTCGCCAGGAACGAAGCCAAGGCGAAGGCCTACGAGCAGCAGCTGGTGCGCGCGATCGACACGGAACGGGCACGTCAGCTGCCCGAGTATGATCAGCATCGCGCCGAAATCGAGCTGGCCCTTTCGCGCGCCCGCGGCGCGGCCTGAACTGGGCCGCCTCACGACGTCCGTCGGCGTAAGTCGGCGTCCCCGTGGTCGCGTCACGAACCCCAAAAATGCCGCATGACTTGACTCCGAGTTTCCGTTCGAGTAATAGGGGGGGCATGGTTTTGATCCCCAGATGTTTTCGACGTTACCCGAGAGGAGGCGGTCATGCCGCGCAGTGACGACGCATTTCACGATTTCCAGTTGCTCCACGGCGACCCGTCCGTCGCCCGACTGGACGGCTATGGCGGCTCGTACGATGAGGAGGAGGAAGAGGACAGTTACCGGATTCCCGACGAGGAAGACGGCAACGGTCTGTGGGACAGCGCCGAAGACTCGGACGACGACGACGATGAAGATGCGTTCGTGAGCGAACCGGAAGAGGAAGAGGACGACGTCGAGGAGGAGGAAGATATTTTCGGTCGTCCGCCAGCTCGTCGCGGGCGTCCACCCGGCAAGAAGAAAACCGCGCCGCTCGTCGTCGAAGTTGACGAAGAGGACGCCGACGATGATCTCGGTCTTGACGATGACGGCAGTGACGATCTGGACGACGACGCCGATGACCCCGAGGACGGTGGCGACGACGAGGATCTCGGCGACGACGACCTCGGCGGCGATGATGGCGATGGTCCCCCGATGAAGGCACCGAAGGCGGCCAAGGAGGCCAAGGCGCCGAAGCCAGCGAAGGCGGCGGAGGCTAAGCCAAAGCCGGAACCGAAGGCGGAACCGAAGGCGGAACCGAAGGCGGAACCGAAGCCCAAGCCGGAAGCGAAGGCGAAGGCTGACAAAGCGGCACCGGCGAAGGCCTCCGTGAAGGCGGCACCGGTAAAAAAGGCCGTCGCTCCGGCGAAGAAGGCAGCCTCGCCCGCCAAGAAGCCCGCAGCACCGGTGAAGAAGACCAGCGCGGCGGCGAAAAAGTCGCTTCCAGCCAAAAAGGCCGTGCCCGCGAAAAAACCGGCGGCGGCCAAAAAGGCGGCACCAGCTAAAAAGTCCGCAGCGAAACCGGCGCCGGCTAAAAAGGCAGCGCCCAAAAAACCGGCGGCCAAGAAGGCCGCGAAGCCCAAGCGCCGCTAAGCCCTCGGGCACCTCAACGCCAACACACTGCCCGGCCGCACTGCAACGTGCGGTCGGGCGGCGTAGTATTCAGGTATGACCGTTACGCGGCCCACCGGGCTCACCCACGTTGAGGACACCCCGCTCGCGCGGCGCGTGCTCGACGCCTTACCGCTCACGATCTATTCGATCGATCTCGAAGGCCGGATCACGGCCGCGAATAGCTCGTGGTCGCGCTTCGCCGAAAACAATGGCGCCGCGCAGCTCGCGCCTGAAGATCAGATGATCGGCTGCTCGATCTTCGCCGCCATGGCCGACGACGCCTCGCGTGAGCAGATCCAGCGAGCCATGACGCTCTTGCGCGAAGGGCGCGTACCGATGGTGCGCTGGGAGTTTCCCTGCTCCTCGCCCGACGAAGAGCGCATCTTCCTGATGCACATTTCGGCGCTTCAAGGCCCCGAGGGCGTCGACGGCTTCGTGTTCTCCACGGTAGACATCTCCGCCAGCCATCGCTCGCGCGAGGCGCTCATTGAAACGGGTATCGCGCTGTCGCACGCGATCGATGTGGGGCGCGTCTACGAGGAAGTCTCGCGTCAGGTCCGGCGCGCGGTGCCCAGCACCGGCGTCGTCATTGCCGTGGCCGACGACGAGACGGCGGCGATTCGCATCGTGCATCGGTGGGGCTTCGGCTCGGCCGGCCGAGCCGTCGCGCTCGAACAGCGTCTCATGCCCACCTGGCTGGAAGCACTGGCGGGCGGACGTCTGGTACTGAGCGAGGTCGATGGGCACCTCGAGATTACAGTGCCGCTGATGAGCGCCGAGGGCGTGCTGGGCGCGATTACGATCGCCACCGAGTCGCTCGACTCGGCACAGCAGCTCGATGAGGCGGAACGCGTGTTTTCGGTGATTGCCGCGCAAACGGCGGTCGCCATCGAGCGCGCCTGGCTGGTTCGACGGGTGGAGCACAAACGCCGCCTCGAGGCCATCGGCGAAGTGGCGGCGGGCGTCGCGCACGAGTTGCGGAATCCGTTGTTTGGCATCTCGTCTGCGGCGCAGCTCCTGCGCTTTCGGGCGCGCGAAGATCCGGTCGTGGAGAAGAATGTGGCGCGTATCCTCCGCGAGGTGGACCGTCTCAACAAGATGGTGACGTCGCTGCTCGACTTCGGGCGGCCGGCCGCCGCGCATCTCGCACCGGGCGATCCGGAAGCGATCTGGGATGAGGTGCTGGAGGGCGAAACGGAACGACTCAAGAACGCGGCGCTCGCCTTGCGCCGAGTGCGTCCCGAGCAGCCGGTGCGCTGCCTGATCGATGGCGAGCAGCTCAAGCAGGTGTTCCTCAACATTCTGGTGAATGCGGTAGACGCGGCACCGGCCGGCAGCGAACTACTGCTCATTTCCGGCCTGCTGCCAAACGGCGGCTGGCGCTGTCGGCTCACCAACGGCGGCCCCGCCATTCCGCCGGAGGTGCTCCCGCACGTCTTCGAGTTTTTTTACAGCACCAAACCCGGCGGCTCCGGTATCGGGTTGGCGCTGTGTCAGCGCATTCTCGACGAGCACGGTGGTTCGATTGCGATCGATTCGGTGCCCGAGTCCGGAACCACGGTCACCCTCGCGCTTCCGCCGACGGCGGCCTCGTGACGCTGTCGGTGCTGGTGGTGGACGACGACGAGACGGTGCGGGAGACGCTGGTGGAGTTTTTCGAGACGTTTGGCCACACGGCACGGGGCGCGGCCACGGCGTCGAGCGCGCGGGCGATGGCGTCGGAGCACGCGCCGGATGTCGTCGTGCTGGATTTGCGGTTGCCGGACGCGAGCGGCTTGCTTTTGCTCGACGCGCTGCGGGCGGACGACCCCGATGTGGGCGTGATCGTGCTTTCGGGCTTCGCCGACGTGCCCACCACGGTGGGGGCGATGCAGCGGGGCGCGGCCGATGTGCTGGAGAAGCCGGTAGACTTGGAGTTGCTGGTGGCGGCCGTGGAGCGCGCCTCGGAGCGCGGACGCATGCGGCAGGAGCTGGCTGTGCTCCGAGCCCGCGACCGCAGCCGCGACGCACCACCCGATGGTTCGCCACCAAACGCTGGGCTGCCGCGCACGTTTGCGCAGTTGGTGGATCTGGCCGCCCGAAACCCCGATGCTCCTGTCTTGTTGCAGGGCGAAACGGGCACGGGCAAAGGGTATGTGGCGCGACAGATTCACGATCGCTCGGCGCGAGCCGACGCGCCGTTCGTGGAGATCAACTGTGCGTCACTGACGAGTACGTTCTTTGAAAGCGAGCTGTTCGGGCACGAACGAGGAGCGTTCACCGACGCACGGACGGCCAAGCGCGGTTTGCTGGAAGTGGCGGGCAACGGTACGGTGTTTCTCGACGAAGTCGCAGACATGCCACTTGAGGTCCAGCCCAAGCTGCTCAAGGTGATCGAGGAGCACACGTTTCGGCGATTGGGCGGCACGACGTCGCTTCGCAGCTCGGCACGCCTGGTGGTGGCCACCAACGAGCCGCTCGCCGAAGCGGTGGAAGCCAAGCGGTTTCGCGCTGATCTCTACTACCGCTTGCAAGTCCTCACGATTTTACTGCCACCATTGCGTGATCGACGCGACGAAATAGCGACACTCGCGAGTTCCTTGCTACCTCGCGGCGCTACACTGTCATCTGGAGCCCGGGCCGCCCTGCTCGAATACGACTGGCCCGGCAACATTCGTGAACTGCGCAACGCGCTGTGGCGCGCCAGCATCCTGGCCGACGGGGCCCCGATCGCGGCGGAGCACCTGGGGATTGCAGCGGCGCCGGCCACCGCGTTGACCGCGACGCCGTCCGTCCTCACGCTGGCCGCATCGGAACGGCTGGCGATCGGCGTGGCCCTCAACGCCGCCGACGGCAATCGAACCCGCGCCGCCGCCATGCTCGGCGTGGCGCGATCCACGCTGATCGAGAAGCTGAAGCGGCACCCCGAGCTGTCCTGACCGGTTTTCATTGTCTGATTTTCGTACAGTTGCGCGCAAAACCGACCGAGAATCGTCCGTCTTTCAGGCAAGTTTTGTGATGCCCTCAAACCGCATTCGTTTTCGTGGCAACGACTTACGTATGCATCGTACCGTTTGGCGCGATCCTCGCATTACGTGGGGTTATGGGTAATGAAGCGTTGAAGCGGGTGCTGATCGTGGAAGACGAACAATCGATCCGGGATATCTTGGTTGAGTTGTTCGATGTCGAAGGGAACGCTCTGGTGGCGGCGTCGTCATTGCCGGAGGCGCTCGAGGCGCTCCGCACGAAGATGTTTGATTTCATCGTGACGGATCTTCGGTTGGGGGGCAAGCGTGATGGCGGTCTGCAGGTGATGGCGATGGCCGGCATGGTGTGTCACGAGGCCACCGTTCTGGTTCTCACCGCCTATCCGGATGACTCCAACCGTCAGGCATCAAACCGCTTGGGTGCGTTGCATTTTCTAGAGAAGCCGGCCGATCTGCACACGATTGCGACATTGGCCAACGAGGCGGGTGTCAACACGGCCTTCGGCGCGAGTGAGGCGAACGGCGCCACGGGAGCTTCTGCCGTGTCGTAGTGGTGCACAGGGGTGGAGGAGCCGCTCTCAACTGACGGCGGCTGGTGTGAGGCATCTGTCTGGCTGGTGTGCGACTGGGGGGAAGTGCCGGCGAGTTTCCGCGGCACCGGAGGTGGTTGTCAGGTCTGCTGCGCGGGGTGGTGGTGATCCTGGGGAGTGTCACGTGGGCGGCCTGGCAACTTCTGGTGCGCGAAGGAATCTTTGATCCGAGCCGTTACGCGTTCCGGCGCAGATACTGCAATCGGCCAAACGTGTGGTCGTACAGGGCGCTCAGTGAGCCCAACCCCTCCAGCACGAGACGGAAGTGGTGGACGCCGGGCTGCGCCAGGTCCGCGTCGAGCAAAGCGAGTTCCTGCTTGAGACACTGCTCCAGACGCCGACTCAGCGCCGACACCGTCTCATTGGGCTTCGCGTAAATTGCCTCCCCCACGCGCACAAAACACTCGGCGCGCTGATCCAGGCGAAACTCATAACGCACCGCCACCGGAATAAGCGGCACGTCGGGCATCGCGCGGGCGAGTCGCGCCATCAGCGACCGGAACACCAATGGCGTGCGGGCCGGCAGCAGCTCGCTTTGCGGTAGCACCCACAATGTGCGCGATGGCCCGCCCGACAGCAGCGATCCAGCGTATGAGGGGAGCGCGCGCAGGTCGTCGAGGCGCTCGGTCGTGATCCCGAAGCACCCCAGCCGCCGGAAAAACGGGTAGCGCCGCAGCTCTTCCCCACGAATAAGCCCATAGGCTTCCCGGTCGAGCACTTGGCGCGACAGAAACAGCGTCAGGATCGGGTCCCACCAGGCGCTGTGGTTGAGAAACGCGATGCTTGGCGCCGAGCCGTCCGGAAAGGGGACGCCCCCAAGCCACACACGGGCGAAGGCCCGGCGTAGCAGAAACCGGAAGTAGCGTGCGGCCGCACGCTCCGCCATGGGCAGCTTTCGCGCTTCGAGCAGCATGACTCGACGATGTGCGTTCCGGAGCCGGAACGCAATGCGCAATCTCACGCGGGTTGACCGCCACGGCACTGGCCGCGTGCTGCGGCGACAGTGACGGGATCCTTCTTTTCTCCCCGTGCGTTGCCCTCGGGGCGACCGGCGCGTGTTGTCCAGGCGTAGCGGGCATCACACGCGGGAACGTGATCGCCGCCGCAAACGCTCACGCTACATGAGCTTGCTCACTTCTCACCTTTGGACGATCCATGGCTGACACACCGGTCTCGTTGCTCCGCGCTCACTCGCGCCACGCGCCTTGGAACGCGCGAGGGCTCGCCGCGCACGCGTCGTCACTCGTTGACGCGGCCGGCATGCGCCCCACCAACGCCTCCGCGCGTGCCATGCCGAGCGCCCGCGCCGTTCGATTCTACGTGGCCAACGGACTGCTCGATCGACCTGAAGGCGCCGGAACGGCCGCGACCTACGGCTATCGCCACCTGCTTCAGTTACTTTCCATCAAGATCCGCCAGCGTGAAGGGCAAACGCTCGACACGATCAAGCAGGAAATGCGCGAAGTCACCGGCGATGCACTTGAACGCCGGGTCGCGCAGTCGCTGACACCAGCGTTGGTGCTCAACGGCAGCGGTACCGTCGCCACCAGCGATGCCCCCGCGACCTGGCGACGTCTGCCAATCAGTGATGGCGTGGAAATCCATGTACGAGATGATTCGCCAGCCGCGCGCGATAGTGTGCTGCTGGCCATGCGTGAGGCCGTGCGCGGTGCTGTTGGCCGCGCTGAACTTTCAGACTGAACCCGATCACCACGATGCACCGCGTTCTGGTCACTGATGACGTCGACGCGGAAGGCGTCGCGCTGCTTGTTGCTGAACCGTTGTTGCAGGTTGATGAAGTGGCAACACTCCCGGTCGCCGAATTACACGCCCGCATCGGCGACTATGATGCGATTGTGGGCCGCAGCGCGACGCGCATCACGCGCGAACTGCTCGAGAAGGCCACCAAACTCCGTGTCGTGGGTCGGGCGGGCGTGGGCGTCGACAACATCAACATCGACGTGGCCACGGCGCTCGGCATTGCGGTCATCAATGCGCCGGCGGGCAACACGGTGGCTGTTGCCGAATTGGTGTTCGGCGCGCTGATTGGATTGCTGCGACAGATTCCGCGCGCCGCGACCGGCATGCATGACGGCAAGTGGGAGCGCGCCGATCTACTCGGCCGAGAACTCAAGGGCAAGACACTCGGCATCGTGGGCCTTGGTCGTATTGGCAGTGAAGTGTCGCAGCGCGCGCACGCCTTTGGTATGCCGGTGATTGCGTACGATCCGTACATTGGCGATGAGCGGTTTACGACACTGCGTGTGCAACGCGCGGCCACGCTCGACGAACTGATTGCGGACGCGAACATCATCACGGTGCACACCCCGCTCACCGCTGAAACGCGCGGCATGATCGGGAAGAGGGAACTCGATCATTTGCAGCCGAGATCGGTGGTGGTGAACATGGCGCGTGGCGGCATCATTGACGAAGACGCGCTCGTGGCAGCGCTCAACGCAAACCAGCTGCGTGGCGCAATCATCGATGTGTTTACGAGCGAGCCGCTGGCGAAAGATCACCCGCTGCGTACGGCGCCCAACACGCTGCTGACGCCACACCTTGGCGCGAACTCCATCGAAGCCCAGCGCAACGTCGCGAAGGATGTGTGCATCGGTGTGCGCGACGCGTTGCTGCGTCAGGATCTGTCGCGCTCGATCAATGTGGCAGCAGCGGCGGGCGACTGGACGGATCTGGCCCCAGCCATGTTGCTGGTACGGCGCTGCGCGGCGGTGGCGCGCGCGCTGCTGGCCGATCAGGGTACCCGCGCGATTACGCAGCTCACGGTGCGGTGCGGTCCGGCGCTCGCGGGTGGCAGCAGTGCCCTGTTGTCGTCGGCGGCGGTAGGTGCGCTGGAAGGCGTGCTCGAAACAGACCGCCTCAATCTGATCAACGCGCGCACGCTGGCCGATGCGCGTGGCATTGCGTTGTCGATGGGCGTGTCGGCGGAGCTTGGTCATGCGCGTGCGGTGGAAGTCACGCTTGGGGGCGGCATGCAGCAGCTCACGGTGGCGGGCATCGCGACGCCGGATGCGCTGCGCCTCACGCGAATCGGTGCGTTCCATGTGGATGTCAATCCGCGGCAAACGCTGATCGTGCTCACGAATCACGACGTACCGGGTGTCATTGGGCGCGTGGGCACGGTGCTTGGTGAAGCCAAGGTGAATATCGCGGAGTATCACCAGGCGCGACTCGCGCAGGGCGGCGACGCATTGGCGGCGATTACGGTGGACGGCATTGTCGAGGACTCCACGCGACAGGCGTTGCTGGCGCTGCCCGACGTGCGTTCGGCCTCGATCGTGCAGTTGCGCGACAAGTGAGACGTATCGTGAGCTGCGCAATGAGTCGCACCGTGACGACCCGCACGGTGAGTCGCTCGGGTGAGTAGCACGGGTGTGGATGGTCTGCTGTTCGCACACGAGGCGCTGAGCACCGATATCGACGTGCGGCTGGCGTACGCGCGTGATGTGTCGGGACTGGAGCTCGTGCCTGAGGGTGTGGTGCGTCCGCGCAGCGTGGCGGAAGTGGCGGATGTGCTGGCGGCGGCGCACGCGTCGCGCACGTTCGTGACGCCGGCGGGATTGCAGTCGAGTACCACGGGGGCGTCGATTACCGATCACGGCGTGTTGTTGTCACTCGCGGCGCTCAATCGCGTGCTCGATATTGATGTGCTGCAACGCACGATACGTGTGGAAGCGGGCGCGCGCGTGGCGGATGTGCGACGCGCGGCGGAACACGCGGGGCTGCTCTTCACGCCGGATCCCACCAGCGAAGAAGAGAGTACGATTGGTGGAGCCATTGCGTGCAACGCGAGTGGTGCGCGCTCGTTTCGCTACGGTGCCACGCGCGCGCACGTGCAAGCGCTGACGGTGCTGCTGGCGAACGGCGAACGACTCGACGTGCGGCGTCCGGCGCTTGAGAAGAACACTGTGGGGTTTCCGATCGCGCACGATCCGGTGGATTGGTTTGTGGGCAGCGAGGGCACACTCGGCGTGGTGGTGGAAGCCGAGCTGGGGCTGCTGCCGTTGCCGGAGCATGTGATCGGGTTGGCGGTACCGTTTGTGAGTGAGCACGACGCACTGGCGTTTGTGGTGGCGGTGCGAGAGGCGGCGTATGGCGGCGGACATCCGAATGATCCGGGCACGTCGTACAGCGACGCACGCGCTGCTGCGACGGTGCGCGTTGCCGCCGTTGCGCCCCGTTGTCTTGAGTACTTTGACGGGCGTGCGGTGGAGCTGGTGCGCGCACACGATGCGCAGGTGCCGTGGAGTCCGGATGTGGCGGCGATTGTGTACACGGAAGACGCGGGCGATGGGGCGCACGATACGGACGCGGCGCTCGATGCCTGGTTGGCGCTGGCGGAGCGCCATGACGCGATGACGAGTGACATTCGTGTGTACGACGGCGACGCAGCGCTGGCCGATGCGCGTCGGTTGCGTCATGCGGTGCCGAGTACGATGAATGAACGCGGGGCGCGGTATCGGTCGCAGGGTGGGCGGAAGGTGTCGACGGACTGGGCGGTGCCGTATCGGAGTTTGGCGAGCGCACTGGAGATGGCGCATGCGTTGGCGGATGCGGCGGGGATTGAACGATCGGTCACGTATGGTCACGCGGGGAACGGTCATCCGCATCAGAATTTTATTGCGCGCGACGCGGACGAGTTGGCGCGGCTGGAGCGAGTGTTGTACGAGACGCTCACGCACGTGGTGCAGATGGGTGGCACGGTGGCAGCGGAGCACGGCATTGGCAAGCTCAAACGCAAGTGGTTGCCGCTGCAAATGTCACAGGTGCAGCAGGATGTAATGCGTTCGCTCAAGCACACGCTTGATCCGCACGGGTTGCTGTCACCGGGCAATGTGTTGTGAGGTGGGGTGCGGTTGGTGGTGTGCCGCGTGTGCGTGGTGGTGTGCCGCAGAAGTGTGGTGGCACGCAACGGGCGTGGTTGCGCGCGTGATGGACAGCGGGGCGACGCGTGTGCCGAAGTTCGCGAGCGTGGTGTTCGACGCGGATTCGACGCTGTCGGCGATGGAGGGGATCGACTGGCTGGGT
>JBBRDP010000069.1:0-16097 GCA_038203795.1 Gemmatimonadales bacterium | reverse complement strand
GTACACTGCGCGAAGAGAACGAGGCGGCACGTCGGACATCGCACGAGCGCGCCCGCGCGGCCGGACTCGTCATGAAAATGTCGGACGCGGAGTGGCAATGGGATCGCCGGAAACTCACGCTGTATTTTACCGCCGAAAAGCGCATCGATTTTCGCACACTCGTGCGCGAGCTCGCCGCTCTGTTCCGCACGCGCATCGAGCTCAAGCAAATCGGTGTGCGCGATGAGGCCAAGCGTCTCTCGGGGATCGGTCGGTGCGGTCGCGAATACTGCTCCGCCAGTTGGCTCCCCGAACTGCTGCCCGTCAATCTTGGGGTGGCCAAGGACCAGCGGCTCTCGCTCAACCCCACGCAGATCTCCGGCGCCTGCGGGCGGTTGATGTGCTGTCTGCGGTATGAGCATGAGTTCTACGTGCAGAGTCGGCGCCGTTTCCCGAAAGACGGCAAGATTCTCAAGACATCAACCGGCGAAGAGAAGGTGATCGCCAGCGACATCTTCCGGGACACCGTGACGTTGCGCTCGCCTGAAGGAGACACACGCATCGTGCCACTGGCCGCGCTGCGCGAGGAAGTCGCTGCGGCGGGCGGTGGTGCGCTGTCGGCCGCCAGCGTCTCGCCGACAGACGAATCGACAGACGAAGCAACCGTCGACGCCGGCGTGCTCGTGGCCATGTCCGATATGCCGGACGACATCGCGTCGAGTGAAGACGTGTTCGAGATGCCGATGGACACCGCGAGCTTCGAGGCGATGGTAGTGTCGCACGATACAGCGGCGGCGGCGCCTGCGGCCGAGCCTGACGTCAGCGAGCTCGATGACGATGATGACGATGCCATCGACGAGGATGCACTGCCCGCCGCAGGGGACGCAGCATCGTCAGTAGCAGCGGAAGAACAAGCCCGCCGCAAACGTCGCCGCGGACGCCGCGGCGGGCGGCGATTGCGCGGCGAGCGCGGTCCTCGCGACGACGACCCCACACCTCCACGTACCGACAGTTGAACGCGCCACGCTTCTACATCACCACCGCCATCGATTACGCGAACGGCGATCCGCACATCGGACACGCGCTCGAAAAAATCGGGGCCGATGTCATTGCGCGATACAAGCGCGCCGCTGGATTCGACGTGCACTTCATGATTGGCATGGATGAACACGGCCAGAAGGTAGCGCAGACTGCTGCCGCGATGGGCGCCGATCCGCAGGCCTTCACCGACGCCATCGCGGAGCGTTTCCTCGCCACGTGGCAGAAGCTCGGCGTCAGTCACGACCAATTCATTCGCACCACCACGCCGCATCATAAAACCGGGGTGCAGGCGCTCATCCGGCGCATCGCCGAACGCAATCCCGACGATTTCTACGAGCGCAGTTATCGCGGCTTGTACTGCGTGGGCTGCGAAGCGTTCAAGCAGCCCGCCGATATTGTCGATGGGCATTGCGCGCTGCATCCCACGCGGCCGCTCGAAGACGTCGAAGAGCGCAACTGGTTTTTTCGTCTGTCACGCTACGCCGATTTTTTGCGCACGCTGCTGACCGAGCGACCGGACTTCATTCAGCCCGCGAGCCGGCGCAACGAAATCCTCGGCTTGCTCGATCAGGGACTTGAGGATGTGTCCGCGAGTCGTGCGCGGCTCGCGTGGGCAGTGCCATTTCCCCTCCCGCTTTCCACCGGCGAGACACAAGGCACGTACGTGTGGTTCGATGCCTTGCCCAATTATCTCACGGGCACGGGATTCCCCGATGATGACTGGGACACGCGCTGGCCGGCGCAACTGCATGTCATTGGCAAAGACATCACGCGCTTCCATGTGGTGATCTGGCCGGCCATGCTGCAGGCGGCCGGACTTGCTCTACCGGACCAGGTGTGGGCCCACGGCTTCGTACAACTCGGCGGCGAGCGGTTCTCCAAGAGTGCCGGCGTAAAGCTCGACTTGCACGAAGCCATCGATCGGTACGGCGCCGATGCGTTCCGTTATGTCCTGCTGCGTGAGGTGCCGTTCGATGGCGACGGCAATTTTTCGTGGGAGCGATTTGAAGAACGCTACACATCAGACCTGGCCAACGCGTTCGGCAATCTGGGCAGTCGGGCCGTAGCCATGGTCGAGAAGTATCGCGACAGCGTTGTGCCCGCAGCCGCCCCCGCCGACGATGAGGGTGGCGACCACGTCGACATGGCGCAGTACCACGCCGCGCTCGACGGGTCGTGCGGCTGGCTGCTACATGACGGATTGTCGGCCATTGCGCGTCAGGTGGCGCGCGCCAACGAATACACGCAGTCCATGCAACCGTGGCAACTCGCGAAAGATCCCGCCGCGTCTGTTGCGCTCGATCGCGTTCTCGCGTCACTCATCAGACGGCTGGCGCGTCTGGCCGTGCAACTCGCGCCATACATGCCGGACAAGAGTCAGGCGTTGTGGGAAACAATCGGCGGTCCGGGACGCGTGTCGGACGTCGCGTTCACGGCGCTCCCCGGGCTCGACGCAAATGGATGGACGGTGCACAAGGGGCCCCCGCTCTTTCCCCGACCCGTGGCCGAACCGCCAGCCTCCACCTGAACGCCCGAGCGCCCGTCACACGACGGGCGTTCTTTGTTTCAGGGTGCAAGAGGGTTCCGCGTGTGGATGTCACGCTTCGCCTCGTCACGCGTTTCTTGGTATGCAGGAGTATTGCCTTCTCACCGGAGAGCCCGCATGCCAAACGCACGTCGTCGCACGAACCGATCGCACCCTCACGGCCAAACGCCGAAGCGTCGAGGCTTTGCCCTCGAAGCCGTGCTGCTGTTGATGCTGCTCTTCGGCATCATCATCACCGCCGGCCTCACGGCGGTCAATACGCTCTCGCGCACGTCGGTCATCGACTACCGCAGCAGCCAAACTGCGTACGCGGCGGAGGGTGGTGCCGACGATATCATGTCGCAGCTCGATGCGGCCATGCAGGATGGCGTCATTGGGAGCCAGGACATTCTCGATCTGGTGAATCCGTCGATGCCCGGATTCAGCTTTATCACAGAAACTGAGACCACCGCCGCGCCGTTTGCGAAAACGATCACGTCCGGACCGTTCGCCGGACTGATCTCGCTCAACCAGCCGATCGACATTCAGGTGACGGCGCGCGACTCCATGCGCAACCGGTCGTCGGTGGTGCTCTCGGTGAATGCGCAATCGATCCCACTCTTCCAGTTCGGTGTGTTCTACGAGGAGGATCTCGAGATTCTCCCAGGTGCACCGATGACGTTCGTGGGGTGGGTGCATTCCAACTCAAACATCTACCTAAGAGCGCCCAACGTGCGCTTTGAAAGCCAGCTGACCACGCCGGACAGCGTCTTCTGGAGTCGTAAGAACGCGCCCGCCTCAGACAACGGCGTACGCATCAACAACGCCGCCGGAACCGGCGTGCTGCTCGATTTCGATTCGCGCAGTCACGCGGGCGCCGCGTTCGTCACGCGGAGCACCAACCGGTTCAACAACCGCCTCATGACCGGCGCGAGCGGCGTACGTCCGCTCAAGTTGCCGCTACCGGTTGGCCTGAGTTCCTACACGCTCATTGAGCCGCGCAATGGCGGCGACACCGAAATGGTCAAAGACGTAAAGATGGCGTGGAAGTCTGACTGGTACATCGAGCTCGACATGGCTGCGGCTGGCCCCGCCTGCGCGAATATGGTGAACGTGCGTGATGGAGGACGCCAGCTCCCCTCCCCTGCAGACTGTGCGCTCATTTTCACCAAGCGCGAGAATGCTTTCTACGACGGTCGCGAAGACCTCAGCCCCGACTTGCTCGAAGTCGACATGGCAGCGCTGCGTACCTGGGTGAATACTGACGCGGTGGGCCGTCGCGTCGACATCCTGTTCGTGCATCTCGCCGGCATGCAGGCGAACAATGCGACGCGCGACTATCCGGCCGTTCGGCTGATCAACGGCGCTCGACTACCGAACTCCTGGTCTGCGGTGGAAGCCGGTGGTCTGTCCGTGGCCACGAGCGCACCGATCTACGTGCGTGGCGACTATAACTCGCTCGATTGGAAGCCGGCCGCGTTTTTTGCTGACGCGATCACGTTCCAGTCCAACGATTGGAACGACGCGAACCAGCAGGTGCCGGCGAGGCGCAATGCGGCCGCGCTCACGACGGTCCTCGCGGCCATCGCTGCCGGTCACTCGGCAACTACCTGCGACTTTGCTCGTGCGGGCTGCGCGACACCGGTTTACGGCGGCGGACTGGAGAACTTCCCGCGCTTCCTCGAGAACTGGGGCGGCGGACGCACCCTGCGCTACGTCGGATCGCTCGTGTCGTTGTTCACCAGTCAGCAGTCGACCGGAGACTGGGGAAACGACATCAACCCTGGCTTCCCCAACGGCGCCTACTACACTCCCCCCACACGTAACTGGAGCTTCGACATTCGCTTCCGCGATCCGCGTCTGTTGCCGCCCGGCACGCCGCGCGTGGGCACGGTCATCCAGACCGCGTTCCGTCCCATCTACTGAGCTGGCTTATGAATACGCGTTCAATACCACGGCGTGTGCGCGCTGGCTTCACCATGATCGAGATGCTGCTCGTCTGTGCCATGATCGGCGTCATGGTGGCCATCATCGGCCCAAAGTTCCGCATCAATGAAGGCACCGAGGTGCAGCTCGCCGGCATGCAGATCGTTCAGGACATTGAGCTCGCGCGGACGCGCGCACTCGCCACACGCAGCGACGTGCGGTTTCTGTTCGAACCCGGCCCCACGCCGGGTGCCTACGCCGGCTACCTCGATCATGACGGAAACGGTGCCTTCGCGCAAAGCGTCGAGGAGATGCGTGCGCTGCGCGGATTCGGGCGGCGTGAGTTGCCAGCGCGCGTGGAGTTCGGTCGCGGTTCAGCCGATCCACTCCCCACCGATGCCAATGGCAGTGACATCACCTTTGCCAACGATCGGATTCTCTTCAATACCCGCGGCATTACAGAGCCACTTGGGACATCGGGTGTCATTTACCTCACGCACACCGCCGACAAATCGAAGGTGACAGCGATCGCCGTCTCTGGCAGCGGTGCGGTGCGACTCTGGTCATGGAGGAACAGCCAATGGCAGTAACATCGCGTCGTACACGCCGCACCGTTGCCGCGAAGCGCTACGCCGGGCGTTCACGCGACGGCTTCACACTCGTGAGCATGATCGTGGCCATCGTGCTGCTGACCGTCGGCATTCTGGCGCTTGGCAACGCGAACACCAACACGATCAAGCACCAGACGATGGCGCAGAATCGTACCAATGCCGTGGCCATTGCTCGTGCCTACCTTGAGGAAGTGCGCTCTCGTGACGCCTGGGCGCTGGCATCAGAACCGGCGGTGCAGGTTGGCGCCGATGGCACACAAGCCGCCGGCGGTGTGTACTTGCGCAAAATGTCGGTGTCGGAAATCCGCAACAATCTGCTGCTCGTCGAACTGACCGTGGACTTTCCGCGAGCCGGGCAGCCCGTCCGACTCACCACCTACCAATACCGGGGCAGCGGCCTCGCGGGGGCACCTTGATGCCACGTACTTCTCCGGGCCCACGCGTTCGTCGCGCGCCCCAGTCGCCGCGCACTGCGCGGCGTGGGTTTACCATCGTGGAGTTGTTGATCTCACTCACCATGGCACTCGTCATTCTCAGCAGCGCGACGGCGTTCGCGGTGACATCGTGGGAGAGCCGTCGCGGCTGGACGATCAAGGAAGGCGTTGACCGAAACGCGCGCTTCATCGGCATGGCGGTGGGACGCGATGCTGCTGAAGCGGGAGTCGACATCGAAAGTACCCCCGTCTTCGGAACGCTCGGCACCTGGGGCGACACAATTTCCATTCTCTCCGTGCCGTTTGAGCCGCTCGTGGCCCCCACGTATACGTTCGACGCGATGGATGGCGACACCATCAATCCGTTGCTACCGGGCGGCAACTGCGGAACGTACTGTCTCTCGTTCGTGAAGCAGGGCGGCACATTCAACCTCGTAGCCGGCGATCTCGCGCGTCTGCAGGTCAACGGCGAACGACGACTGCTCATGATCACGGGCGTGAACGACCTTGGCGCCAACTTCTCCATCACTTTCCTGCCGGTCGATCGACTGCTCGGGCGCGCCGCTGGCCTCAGTGATTCCCTGCGCCTCGATCGCTTTGGAACAGCGATTCAGAAGCT
Source organism: Gemmatimonadales bacterium (assembly GCA_038203795.1). Lineage (GTDB taxonomy): Bacteria > Gemmatimonadota > Gemmatimonadetes > Gemmatimonadales > Gemmatimonadaceae > JAABRT01. The sequence continues at coordinate 9,962 of JBBRDP010000069.1, read as the reverse complement.
CAGAGCCGTCACGTATTGGTATGACGGCGCGAGCAAGACCGTGTATCGCTCCGATCGGCTCAACTCAAGCAATGGCGCACCGATTGGTGAGGCGCTCGCCGATGGCGTCGAAGCGTGGGAAGCCTCGCTCATCTTCACCGGTGACTTCGAGTATCCGAACTATGACGGTACCGACGCCGATACGGCCAATGACGGCAGCCGCGTGATGGCCGTCAAGCTCCGTGCAAAAGTCATGGCGTCACGGACTGATCCTGCGGTCAACAATGGCAATCCGGTGTTCCGATGGTATGAGTGGCGCGTAGCACCACGCAATCTCATGTACGAGAAAAACCGACTCTAGCCAAAGGAAACGGCCCACAGCAAAACCCCGGACGACTCATAGTCGTTCGGGGTTTTGCCGTCTCGACTGCCTTGCCTGAGCAACGTGCAGCACCGCACCGCAAAGACTATTTGTTAAAATCCACTTTGGGCGCCGTCTGCGCTGCCGCATCGGCCTCGAAATACTCGCGCTGCTTCGCGCCCGTCACCTTCGCAGTCACAACTGCGGGAAAGCGCCGGATATACGCGTTGTATGTTTCCACCGCCCCATTGTAGTCGGTGCGTGAAACCGCAACACGATTCTCGGTTCCGGTGAGCTCATCCTGCAAGCGCAGGAAGTTTTCGTTCGAACGAAGCTCAGGATACGCTTCCACCACCACGTTCAAGCGACCAAGCGCAGACGTGAGGCCGGCATTCGCGGCCGCCAGTTCCGACATGTCGGCACCGCCGGTGCGCGACAACGCGCCGGACAGCCCGGCACGCGCCTGCGTCACCTGGGTGAGCACTTCACTTTCCTGCGCCGCAAACCCCTTCACCGTTTCCACGAGATTAGGAATGAGATCAGCGCGACGCTGCAACTGCACCTCGATGTTGCGCTGCGATGACGCCGCTTTTTCATCGAGCGTTTGGATCTGGTTGTAACCGCACGCGCCCAGCACGGCGGGCAACGCGAGCAAGGCCAGCACACCGCGCAGGCGGCGCGCACGCGGCCGGACAACGGACAGGGAGCGGGGATCGGTCATCACGAACTCCTCAAGTGAGACAACAAAATTGAAAACTGCGAATTGCTTTGGGTACTACACTGCATCGGCAACACCGGCCGACTCGGGACGTCCCGGATGTGGGACCTGCGCGTCCAGCCACTCCGTGAGGCGCTCCATGCCGGCGAGCGTACCGAACAGCAACTGCTCCGCCTCGGCCGCCGACACATCATTCCGGCCGCGAACAAGCGTGAGCACGCGTTGAAACGGACGTTCGTCAAACCCGGCCAGCGCTGCCGCACGCGAGATCAGCTCCGCACGATCGGCCGGTGCGCGCTCGCCGGTGGTTCGAACCGCCGCACGACACACCACCATCAGCGTGCTGTGACTCGCGCTCAGCAGTGCCTTCTGCTGCTTCACGTCGCTGCCCACACGCATGATGCCCTGACGAAGTCGGAGCACTTTACTCATCGCCTCGTATTCCGTCTGCCGCCGCAGGTCTGCCAGCTGCACGGTCAGCCCCTCGGTGGGCAGACTGCCGTGCATCACACGATGCCGTTCCAGAATATCGGCGTACTCCATGGGAAAGATGTCGGCCGAGCGAAGCCACTCACGCACCGTCAACTCCAGCGGCGGTGGATTGCCCGCTTCCTCCCAGGCACGCGCGGTCTGGGCAAGCGCGCCGAGTTGATTGGGGTCAATCGCATCAACGAGGACGAGCACGTTCAGGTCTGACTGCCGCTCGAGTTGTTCGCCTGCGGCCGCCGATCCATAGAGCAGCACGCAGTGCAGACGGCCACCGTGCATCTGACGGAGCTGGCCAACAAGATCATCGAGTGTCATCTGAGCCATTACGGTCGTCCGGTACGAGAATAAAATGCGCGCCCTACCAACTGGAGCCACCGCCGCCACCACCGAAACCGCCGCCTCCTCCAAATCCGCCGAAGCCGCCGCCTCCACCACCGCCGAAGCCGCCGCCCCCGAAGCCGCCGCCAAACCCGCCACCATAGCCGCCGTGGTGTCGACCGCCGTGCGGGCTGGACATGGTACTCGCAATCGCCAAGGGCAAACACCCGCTCCCTCGACCTCGGCTCGCCAACCACATCAGGAAGAGCAGCATCAGAATTCCGCCCAACGCCGACGCCCTCGGAGGCTCACCCGCTGGTCGACGCCGGATGGGCAGCTCGCCATCGGCCAGCGCAAAGCCGAACTCCTCCGCATACCGCTCGGCCACGAGCGAGGTCACGATGAGCAGTCCACCACTGTAGTCCGTCGCCCGGAATCGGTCGGTCGCCGCTCGACAGATCGTGCCCGACGTGGCGTCGGTGATAAAGCCTTCGGCACCCATCCCCGTCTCAATCCGGCAGTAGCCGCGCCCGTCGGCGCTGGTCTCCTTGGGCACCAGCAGGATCACCGTGCCCGCGTTGCGCTGCTGATCGCCCACTTCACCCTTCGCGCCGACGCCCCACTCTCGCGCGATGCGTAGCGATGTCTCCTCTACCGGGCGGCCGCCAAGATCGCCAAGCGTAACCACCGCGATCTCGCCGCCGGAACGAGTTTGCACGATGCGGGCAATCGACTCAAGCTGCGCCTTTGCGGCAGGCGAAATGACGTTGGCAAAGTCATTCACGTATCCGGTGGGCGACGGAATCGCGGGCAACTGCGCCTCGGCGACTCCGCTCAGAACAAGCGACAAACCGAGAAAAACCGTTCCAAAAAACGGAAAGGAGCTGCGACATCGACGCCAAGCGTATGGAAGAACAAGTTTGGCCATTCCTCTAATCTACGCAGGAAACCCACGCAGGATTCAGTTCGTGTTTGGTCGTTTTTTCGTGGTGCGCGCAAGATTTACCCTTGCGAACGGCTCGCGAATCGAGAACCCTTCCTCACCACGCGCCGTACAGCCCCCACCACGCCACCCGTCCCTGCGACCAAACCCGATCGCCTCGAAGCGACATCTCGTACCGGCCCCACACACGGCATCGCTCGCAGCCTCGGCCGGTACGGTACGCCTCTCTGGTCGCTTGTCCCGGCGACCCGCTGGTTGGGGAACCGAGCGCTGAATCCGCTGCTCGTTCCGCTCTGGCATCTCGCCGTGCAACTCGCCCGCGTCGGCGCTCGGGTCGCGCCAGACTCCAATGCCAAGCTGCTGCGCACCTTTCGCGACCGCCGCAGCGTCCTCGCGCGCATTCGCGCCTCCACGCCCACACGTGATCCGGCACGCCCGCTCATCTGGCTGCATGCGCCGTCCGTGGGCGAAGGGCTTCAGGCGCGTCCCGTGCTCGAAGCGCTGCGTCGCGCGCACCCGAACTGGCAGCTCGCGTACACCTGGTTCTCTCCCAGTGCCACCACTTTTGCGCAGCGGCTCGATGTGGAGCTCCGCGACGTGCTTCCGTTCGACGGCGCCGCCGAGGCCGATGCGTTGCTCGAGGCGTGGAAGCCCACGGTACTCTGTTTCGTCAAGCTGGATGTCTGGCCCGTGCTTGCGGAGCGCGCGGCCGCCGCGGGTGTTCGCACGGCATTGGTGAGCGCCACGCTCGCCTCGAACTCCGGACGCCAGGGACGACTGGCTCGCGCGCTGCTCGGCGATGCCTACGCCGCACTCGACGCCGTCGGCGCCATCTCGCCCGATGACGCACAGCGCCTTGTCGCGCTCGGCGTCCACGCGAACCGCGTACACGTCACCGGCGATACGCGGATGGATCAGGTGTGGCAGCGCGCGCAGTCGGTAGGCCCGGAACACCCGTGGCGGGCGCTCCCGCAGGCCGAGCGGGAGGCTCTCGTCACAGTGGTGGCTGGCTCAACCTGGCCGGCCGATGAAGCGGTGTTGCTGCCCGCCATCGCACACTGGTTTGCGGCGAATCCCACCGCACGACTGATCATCGCGCCGCATGAACCAACCGAGCGGCATCTGGAGCCCATCGCGCGGTGGGCTGCGTCCTGCGGAATAGTGCTCACGCGATTGTCACACGTTGAAGCGACACCCGATCACTCGTGGCGCGTACTGCTCGTGGATCGCGTGGGCGTCCTCGGTGACCTCTACGCGCTCGGCGACATCGCGTATGTCGGCGGCGGCTTTCATGATGCCGGACTGCATTCCGTGCTCGAACCGGCGGCGTTTGGAATCCCGGTCTTGTTCGGCCCGCGTCATCGCAACGCGCGCGAGGCGGCTGACATGGTGCAGCTGGGCGGGGCGTTCGCCGTGCACACATCGACTGATCTGCACGCGCAACTCAGCCGCCTGGCCACCGATGCTCTCGCTCGCACGTCTGCCGGCGAGCGCGCCCAGTCGCTCGTACGGGATGGGCTCGGCAGCACAGCACGCGTGGTGGCGCTACTCGAGTCGCTCGTTACTTAGCGCGCATCTTTCGGCGGTGGTAATTGCCATTCCCCGATTCGGTCTTCAGAATCTGAAACAGCAACAGCGAGGAGCCCGCGAGGCCGATACGGAGAACTGCAATAGCGTCAGGAACGGCAACGCACTGCGGTGTTAGCCTCTATCGCCGCAATGCCACCGGAGTCCACGTGAGCCCGACGGCAATCGCATCACCACCACCAAACTGATCCGCACCGCTGAACAAGGCGGCCACGCGCAGCGCGAGTCGCGGCGTGATTTCCAGGTTGCCACCAATATCAAAGTTCAGCGAGACATCCGACTGACTGCTGTTGCGCGGTGAGCAACTCGAGCATACATCGACCGACAAGCGCGGATGCACGAATGGCGTGATCGCCATGTCGCGATCCAGCTCGAATCGATGACCAATCGACAGGCCGATCGGTACCCGGAAGGTCGTGCGATTGTTACCCGTTGAGATGCCCGCACCGGCAGTGAGCAACAGGTCGAGCGGCTGATCGCCCGACGCGCGCGCGAGATCGTAGCCGAGCGTACCTGCCACGAACAGCGACGCACGAGCGCCGCGCGCGTTGGGATCGTACAACCCGACATCAACGCCAAAGTGCATTTCCGGCGAGACGCCCTCACGCCACTGAAAGAGCGCCATCGAACCGCGACTGCCGACCACGGCACCGGTGTAGTCGCGCTCCGACACCGACGGGATTTGCATGGCCGGATAGTTGAGCGCCTGGGCGTGCAGCGCACGAGACGAGAGCAACGTCATCGCCGCCATCGCGAACAGCGCGACAACACGAAATCCGTTCGATGGACGGGGAAAGGAGAACATGTGCAAGGTCATGAAGTGACTCCAGGGAGTAGCAGGAAAACTGCCTGCGTGTACTACGTGATACGGCTTGGACGGTTCCACTCGGCCGAATGGTTGCGCGGCACGTAAACGAGGCGCCGTGAGAAGGCGCACCGGGCTTCACGGTGCGGCTGAAAGCGAGCAAGGGCGGATGAGCGTTATCGCTCCCCCGCCCTGCCATTAGACGCACCGCGCGAAAGCCTACGCTTGCATCGACGCTTTTTCCGTGACGACCCGCACCGTATCGTCAACTACCTGCAGAAATCCGCCGGCAACATGAAATCGCTTGAGTCCATCACTGCCCTGCACCTGCAACGTGCCGGTACCCAGCAGCGTCATCATGGGTGCGTGCATGGGCAGAATGCCCAACTCGCCGTCGAACGCGGGCACCGTCACCGACGACGCCGCGCCCTCGAACAGCACCTGCTCCGGCGAAATCACGGAGACCTGCAACGTGCCTGTCACCGTCGCCTCAGCTCTGGAGCTTCTTGGCGTTGGCGACGACGTCGTCCACGCCTCCGGCCATGAAGAACGCCTGCTCCGGCAACTTGTCAAACTCACCTTCGCAGATGCGCTCGAACGACGAGATGGTCTCTTCGAGCGCCACGTACTTCCCGGGAATACCGGTGAACTGTTCGGCCACGTGGAACGGCTGCGACATGAAACGCTGCAGACGGCGCGCGCGACCCACGATGCGCTTGTCGTCTTCCGACAACTCGTCCATGCCGAGAATGGCGATGATGTCCTGCAGCTCCTTGTAACGCTGCAGAATGCGCTGCGTGAGCGAGGCCACCGCGTAGTGACGCTCGCCGAGATACTGCGCGTCGAGAATACGCGACGTGGAATCGAGCGGATCGACGGCGGGATAGATGCCAAGTTCGGTGATCTTTCGATTGAGCACGACCGTGGCATCGAGGTGCGCAAACGCGGCCGCTGGCGCCGGGTCGGTGAGGTCGTCAGCCGGTACGTAAATGGCCTGCACCGACGTAATCGAGCCGTCTTTGGTGGAGGTGATACGCTCCTGCAGTTCGCCCATCTCCGAGGCCAGTGTGGGCTGATATCCCACGGCGCTCGGCATACGACCGAGCAGCGCCGATACTTCGGAGCCGGCCTGCGTGAAGCGGAAGATGTTGTCGATGAACACGAGCACGTCGGAACGCTCGACATCGCGGAAGTATTCGGCGACCGTGAGGCCGGCCAGACCAACGCGCAGACGCGCTCCCGGCGGCTCGTTCATCTGACCGTAGATGAGCGCCACCTTGTCGAGAATGCCCGCTTCCTGGAACTCGAGATACAGGTCGTTGCCCTCGCGCGTGCGCTCGCCCACGCCGCAGAACACCGACTTGCCACCGTGACCCTTGGCCACGTTGTTGATGAGTTCCTGAATGATGACCGTCTTGCCAACGCCGGCACCGCCGAAGAGTCCGATCTTGCCACCCTTCACGAACGGGGCGACGAGGTCGATCACCTTGATGCCCGTTTCGAAGACTTCCGTTTTCGGCTCGAGGTCGACGAAGTCAGGGCGCTTGCGGTGAATCGGCCAACGCAGGGCGTCCTTCGGGATATCCGGGCCGTCGTCCACCGGATCGCCGAGCACGTTGAGAATGCGGCCGAGCGCCGGCGCACCCACGGGCACGGTGATGGCCGCACCGGTATCGATCACTTCCATGCCGCGCACCACACCGTCGGTGCTGGACATGGCGACGGCACGCACCTGATTGCGGCCGATGTGCTGCTGCACTTCAACGGTCACCTTCACGTGGGAGCCGTCCGGCGCCGTCGTGTCGATGCGGAGCGCGTTGTACAGCTCGGGAAGATGGTCCGCCTCGAATGCAACGTCGATGACGGGTCCGATTACCTGAACGATTTTGCCGACGGCAAGTGTCGGGGCGGCGGTCGTGGCCATGGCTATATCAGCGGAAAGAAGGAAATACGATGTGAAAACGAATGGGCACGATCACTCAAGCGCCGCAGCGCCGCCAACGATCTCGGCGATTTCCTGCGTGATCTGCGCCTGACGCGCGGAGTTATAGGTGCGACGCAACAACGTGATCATGTCACTCGCGTTGTCGGTCGCATTCTTCATGGCGGTGCGGCGTGCACTCTGCTCGCCGGCCACCGTTTCCACCAGCGCGCGATACACCATATTGCGCACGTACGCCGGCAACAGCGCTTCCAAAATGACGTCCGCGCTCGGCGAGAGCAGGAAATCACGCGGTGCACCCTGCGTCGCCGGCGGAACCACCGGCACCACTTGTTCAGTTGTCGCCGGCGTCGAGAGTGCCGACACGTACTTGGCGTACGTGATGTACACGCCGTCGAGATCGCCCTTGGCAAAACGCTCCGTCAGTGCATCCACGATCGATGCGGCTTCCGTGGCAGAGGGCCGGTCGCCGATATCGATCCGTTCAGACGAAATCGCCCGCCCCAGATATTTGAAGAAGGCAATGCCCTTTTTCCCGACGATGTGTACTTCGACCTGGGAGCCCTGCTGCTCGAGCTCGCTGATCCGGGCGCGTGCTTCACGAATGAGATTCGTGTTGAACGCACCACAGAGTCCGCGATTGGCTGTGAGCAATACCAACGCCACTTTGCGCTTTGCGACAGGCTGACGCAGCAACGGAAAGTTTTCGGCGATCTCCGGGCGCACGAGACGCGCCAGCACTTCGCCGAGCGCCAGCGCGTACGGACGTGCCGCCGCCACGCGATCTGTCGCGCGCTTCATTTTGCTGGCCGCGACCATTTCCATCGTGCGCGTGATCTTGCGCGTATTCTCGACGGATTTGATACGACCTTTGAGTTCGCGTCCTTTGGCCATGATGTATTACGTGGAGTCGGGGCGCGTCTTACTTGACGAACTGCTTGTTGTACGCGTCGATGCCGCGCTTGAGATCGGCCTCGGTTTCCTTCGACAGCGCTTTGCTGGTGCGAATCGTGTCACCCACCTGCGGATACTGCGCGCGCATGTACTCGTGGAATCCCTGCTCCCAATCGCGCACCTTGGCCGTGTCGATGCCGTCGAGGAAGCCGTTGGTCACGGCGTAAATCGACATGACCTGCGCTTCCACCGGGTAGGGCGCGTACTGCGCCTGCTTGAGGATTTCCACGGTGCGCGCACCACGCTCGAGCTGACGCTTCGTGGCCGCGTCAAGATCGGAGGCGAAGGCCGAGAACGCTTCGAGTTCGCGGAACTGCGCGAGGTCGAGACGCAGACGACCGGCCACACTCTTCATCGCCTTCGTCTGCGCGGCACCGCCGACGCGCGACACGGAAATACCCACGTTCACGGCCGGACGCACGCCAGCATTGAACAAATCGGTTTCGAGGAAGATCTGACCGTCGGTAATGGAAATCACGTTGGTCGGAATGTACGCGGACACGTCACCGGCCTGCGTTTCAATGATCGGCAGCGCGGTGAGTGAACCACCGGGCTTGAGAATCGTTTTGCCGTCCACCACGCCCTCGTCTTCGCGCAGCTTGGCCGCGCGCTCCAACAAGCGTGAGTGAAGGTAGAAGACGTCGCCGGGATACGCCTCGCGACCTGGCGGACGACGCAGCACGAGCGAGATCTGGCGGTACGCGGCGGCCTGCTTGGACAAGTCGTCGTACACGCACAACGTGGGCTTGCCTTCGTTGTACATGAAGTACTCGGCCATCGAGCAGCCGGAGTACGGCGCGATGTAGAGCATAGGCGCCGGATCCGATGCACTGGCCGCCACCACGATCGTGTACTCCATCGCGCCGGCCGCCTTCAACCGATCCACCACACCCGCGATCGTCGAGGCTTTCTGACCAATGGCGACGTACACGCAGATGACGCCCTGTCCCTTCTGGTTGATGATCGTGTCGATCGCGATGGCCGTCTTGCCGGTGGCGCGGTCACCGATGATGAGTTCGCGCTGACCGCGACCAATCGGGATCATGGAGTCGATGGCCTTGATCCCGGTTTGCATCGGCTCCTTCACGGGCTGACGCACGATGATGCCAGGCGCCTGCGACTCCACCTTGCGGGAGTGCGTGGCGTTGATGTCACCGAGTCCATCGATGGGACGGCCGAGCGGATCGACCACGCGACCAATCAGCTCCGGACCAACCGGCACTTCGAGCACGCGGCCGGTGCGACGTGCTTCGTCGCCTTCCTTGAGTTTGAGGTAGTCACCCAGGATCACGGCACCGATGTTGTCTTCTTCGAGATTCAGCGCGAGCCCGGTAATGGCCTCACCCGTTTCGGACGAGGTGATTTCGAGCATTTCGCCGGCCATTGCCTTGCCGAGCCCGTAGATGCGCGCGATTCCGTCCTTCACTTCGAGCACGGTCCCGACTTCGTCGATGTCGAGTTCGTGCAGGTCGGCGGCCTCGATTTCACGAAGCAGAATGTCCTTGATTTCGCCGGGACGGAGAGCGGTCTGGGTGGCCATGAGATCGGGCGGAAAGTGTCACAGGAGTAGGGAACGGCGCCGCGCGGCGCGATGTCTGCGCCGAAGGTAGCGTGCCGTTTCGGGTATAGCTTGTGAAAAATATCACAAGACCACTCGGCGGGGCAAGGCGGGAGGGGGAGGGGGTTCGGACGGAGAGTGCGGATCGCGCGATGGGTTCACGGTTTTTGGTTGACGGTGGTCGACCATTACGGCCCCTCGGCTGCGCCGTCGGGATCGCGCCTTTAGTTCACGGTACGGGTTTACGGTGGACGGTTGACAGTGCGAAATCGCGAGACCGTCCACCGTCAACCGTTCACCCTCACTGT
>JBBRDP010000068.1:0-16229 GCA_038203795.1 Gemmatimonadales bacterium | reverse complement strand
ACAGGTTCGAAACCGAATCGCAACCGGACAGACCCAGCGTCAGGAGAGCGGCCGCGGCGCCGGCGACCGAACGGATCGGAAATCGCATGCGGGCAGCCCTCAAAACCGGGAAATAATGACGAGTCCACCGGCGAGCCCGGTGAAGTCGGCCTGTTGCAGCGATCGCGCCGCGCCACGCGCCTGAACGCGCCCAAGGGACGCGCGCACGAACGGCTGCACGGCGAGAGCTCCGAGGCGCTGAGAAAAACCAAGCGTGGCCGAGGTGCTGGTGACGCCCGATGTCGGCAATCCGGCGTCGATCGCCAGTCCGGAGTGGTAGCGCCCGTCGAGGGCGACGATGAGATCCGTTCGTGGTGCGAGCGGAATCGTGGTACGGATGCCGCCGTCGTAATAGATGCCGTTGGAGCTGTCGACGGTCACATCGTCGCGCGAGAAGTTGGACCGGTACCGAACGGCCGACCACAGCGTGAGCTCCCGCAAACGCGGCACCCCAAGTTGCAGCTGCGCATCGGCACTCAAGATGGGACCGAGTTGGACTTTGGCTAATGGAGCAGCCGATGTCGTGGCGCCGCGAAGCTCGTCGGCCTGGAATAAATCGCCGGCGGCAGTCAGCGTGAGACGGTGTTTGCCGAGCAATCGGTCGGCACCGAACGAAATGCGAATCACACCACCCGGCTGGAAATCAGCGCTTGGCGCACCGGCCGCGAGGGCCGCGACCGGCTGGAACGTGCCGCGATACTCGTACGCGACGCCAGCCGCGATCGCCCACGCACCCGCCTGCTGTGCGGTAAGCACACCGACGGTGCCGCTGAGTCCCGAGCCAAGCGGGACGGCACCGAGCGAGAGCGCCGGCGCGGCGAGTACGCGTAGCGCGGCCACCTCCGAGGAGTCGAGCTCCGTGCGTCCCGTTGGCGCGTTCAGGCCGAACGTAAAGATGAGCGCGTCGTCGAAGAACCGGCCGGAGGTGCGCACGCGAACGTCACTCAGCCCGGTGAGCGAGGCCGTGCGTTCCCCGCCACCACCAGCCGGCGTGAAGCGGATCTCGCCGGCGGAGTAGATGGTGGTGATATCAAGCGTGAAGCTCCGTCCGAGCGGCATGGCCGCCGAGATCGGGAAGGTGATTTGGGTGGCCTGCGTGATGCGCGCCGAGTCTGCGCCAGCGACGCCACCCTGCAGGAGTCCCGCGCCGCCGAAGCGCACCTGCTCGTAGACGACGCCCCCGCTGAGCGCGCGAAGCCCGACCAATCGATCCTGAGCATCGGCAGTATTTGCGGAGCATAATAAAGCCGCTAGAACGCCGGTAAGGCGCCATCTGACCGCCCGACACTGAAAAACGCGCGAGGCTTTCATGGACGGGTCACCGTGATCAGGATGGTCGCCGACGTGATGGGGAAGCTCGGGTCCGCCAAGCCGCCGGTGTTCCGCGTGGCTCCCGTAATCAGATCGAGCGGGCGGTTGAGTCGGTCAATGGTGGTGCTCACGGCTGCGTCCCGTGAGCGTAATCCGGGGAACGCGATCGGGTTGATGACGGCCGATTCGGATCGGGCGCGTGCTTCCCGCGCACGCTCGTCAATCCCGGCGAACGTCGGATCCAGTCGTTGTGCGCGCCGATACTCGGAGGCGGCGGCGCGGAAATCGCCCAGATATTCCGCCTGGACCCCGGCCCCATAGGCGAGCAGCGCGGCCAAGTCACTCGTGGCGCGCCGTTCAATGGCCTGCCGTTCGGCTGGCGTGAGCACGACACCGAGCGCATCGAGTATGCGGAACACCAGCGCCTTCTCTGCGGCCAGAATATCGGCCAACGGCGCCTGTGCGTCGATGGCCTGCGTGACCGTGCCCCGTTCGACGTCCGCCAAGCGGACGCCCAGCCTCAGTCCGTCCGAGCCGGGCAGCTCATCGAGCGAGCCGATCACGAGGCGTCGGGCGCTCACCAGTCGACCGACCCGTGGAGCGGTGGCCGAATCCACTCGACCGGAGGCGCCGAGCTCGAGTTCCCGCAGCACATCGCCCAAGCGCGTGCGTTCCACCAGCGTGAGCTGGCCGCTGCGGGCCAGATCCGTGGTGATCAGGTCGGCGAGGGCGAAGCTGAGCGGCGTGAGACGCGGGTCGGTGCTTTGGACCGCAAAGGGGGGCACACCGAGCGCTCGTCCCGACAATGTGCCGACGGCGCGTTCGGCGGCCAGGGCAACGGAGTCCGCGCGAGTCGTTGGCGACGGGGTGGTCGAGGGCGTCGGTCCGCCGCCGCAGGCGATCAGCGCGGCCAGCGCCACGGTAAACGCGATGGTTTGGCGAAGAACGAGCGGCGTGAGGAAGCCGACGGGGCCGAAAATGGGCGGGATTCGCACGGGGGATGGGTGCGGGGAAGGGCGAGTGCATCGCGCACGAAGCAACGAGCCGAACAGACGCATTCGTGTGACCGAGCGAAGATGCGGGCCGTCGATACGATGCGTCAAGCATGCGCGTCAGGCAATGCCCGCACTGTGACGCACGTCGCGAGCCTTGCATTCTGCTGACGGTTGTAGCAAGTACTATATCCACTCTCCTATTACTACGCGCGTAGCCGCGTCGTTACCCCCCCCATGGCGCCCTTCCCGTGGTGACGAACTTTTTCGCCAATCCGCAAGCCAGCGGTGCCGATGCGCTGCTGGATCGATTGCGCGTGGCGACCGTCGGACTGTACGATGTGGCCGGCGAAATCGGGCGCGGCGGTATGGCCGTTGTGTACATCGCCACCGACATGCGACTCGGTCGCAAAGTCGCCATCAAGGTCATGGAGCCTCGGCTGAGTTTCACGCCGGGGATGGCCGAGCGATTCTTGCAGGAAGCGCGCATCGCGGCGCGGCTGCAGCATCACAATATCATTGTCGTGCATGAAGTGCAGCAGGACGAAGAACTGATCTTTTTTGTGATGCGTCTTGTTGAAGGGGGATCGCTCGACGAGATCTATCGTCGGCTGGCGCAGCGCGGCGAACGGCTGCCGCTCGATCAGGCGCAGTGGATTTTGTGGCAATCGGCGCGTGCACTCGCCTACGCGCATTCCGAAGGCATCGTGCACCGCGATGTGAAGCCGGCGAACATTCTGGTCACGACCAAGGGTGAAGTGGTCGTGACGGACTTCGGCATCGCCAAAGCCGCCGACGGTGAAGGACTCACCAAATCGGGCATGGCGATCGGTACGCCGATTTACATGAGCCCCGAGCAGTTCACCGGCAACGATCCGGTGAGCGGCGCGGCCGATCAATACGCGCTGGGGGTGGCGGCGTACGAGTTGCTCACCGGTGCGCCGCCGTTTACGGGCGACCTCTATCGGCTCATCGCGGCGCACGGTAGTACGGTACCGATCGATCTTCGCGAGTCCCGCCCCGATTGTCCGGCGCCGTTGGCCGAAGCCGTGATGAAGATGCTGGAGAAACGTCCCGCCGATCGGTGGCCGTCGCTCGACGCGATTCTCCCGGCGCTCGGGCAGGGGTTGTCGATCGACGGAAGCAGTACCCGGTCGGATCTCGCGCTGGTGGCGTCCGATCTGCAGGCCGCGCGTGCGGCCTCGGTGGCCGCGTGGGGTGCGGTGGCGCCCAATACACCGGCCTGGACGTCGGGAAGCCGTCGTCGGACCGGACCGGTACCCACCCGGATCAGTATTTCGCCTCCGAACGGTCAGGTGGTGGCCGGCGGACGACTCGATCTACGCGCGGTGGTTGTTGGTGACACCGGCTCAACGATCAGCGACGCCACGGTGACGTGGACGTCCAGCAGTCCGGACGTCGCGAGCGTGTCACCAGACGGTGTCCTGGTAGGTGTTTCGCCGGGCGAGGTGACGGTGCGCGCCTCGGTATCGGCGGGCGGGAGTACCAGCGTGGTGCAGGCGGTGGCCGAGGTGCACGTCACGGCGCGTCAGGCGGCCCGGGTGCGCATTGTCCAAGGCGAACAAACCATGGAGTGCGGTGAAGCGATGCTGCTGAGCGCGGACGTCACCGACGCGCGCGAGGTGCCGCTCCCATCGGCTGAGGTGCAGTGGAGCTCCAGTCGTCCTGATGTGCTGCACGTCGATGCGCGCGGCACCATCATGGCGCTGGCCGGCGGACTGGCCACGGTGACGGCGCGGGTGGGCGGCGTGCAAGGCACGGTGCGCGTCGAGGTGCGCGAGGCGCCGGTTGGTGCGGTGGAGTTGGCGCTTTCGGCGAGCGAGGCGAACGAAGGGGACACGGTGCCGTTCACGATGTCGGTCACGGACATCTCCGGACTGCCACGATCCACGGCCGGCCTCCTGCTGCTGTGCGATCCGCCCGACCTGGCTCACGTGCAACTGGAGCCGCCAGCGGTGATTACGCGGGCGCCCGGTCCGGTGAGCGTGCGGGTTGTGTCGGCGGCGGAGCACTCGGCCGGCTTGTCGTCGGTGCGGGAGCCGTGGGCGTCGGCAGTGCTGCTGGTGCGGCCGGTGGTCGCGTCGGTGGGTTTCAGTCTGCCCACCGCCTCGCTCACCATGGGCGACGAATGTTCGGTGGTGGCCGAGGTGCTCGACGCGCGAGGCACGCCGATTGAAGGAGCCGCAGTCGACTGGCAGTCGAGCGATGAGCGGGTGGCGGATGTCGACGCCACGGGGCGCGTCCGGGCGCTCGCGCCTGGGGCGGTACGGGTGCGAGCCGTCAGCGGTGGGAAAATGGCGGAGCGTCCGCTCGCAGTGCGCGGCGTTCCGGTGGCCTCGCTGCAGCTGACGAGCCGAGGCGCCGAGTTGGTGATCGGTGTGCCGATGCCGTGCGCCGTGCAGGCGACAGATGTGCGAGGCAATCCGGCTTCGGCGGCTGTGCAATGGTCGGTGCGACCGGCGAGCGCCGCCACGGTGTCGGACAGCGGTGTCGTGGTGGCGAAGGCTGAGGGCACGTTCACGGTGGTGGCGACCGCGAATACCGAGACAGGCGCCCGTCCGGTCGAGGGCACCCTCGAGCTACGGGCACGTGCGCCAAAGGTTACGGGGATCCGTCTTTCGGCGCCCCAGCAATCGGTGCGCGTGGGCGAGCGGATGCAACTGGGTGCCGAAACGATGTCTGAAGGAGGCGCCGCTTCTGCTGGGGTGTCGCTTAAGTGGTCTATTGATGATGATTCAGTGGCGCGTATTTCCTCACAAGGAGAGGTCGAAGCGCTCGCGGTGGGTTCAGCCACGGCGACGGCCACCGTTGGTGGGTTTCGAGAGTCCGTGCAGCTCAGCGTGTCGGCGGCGCGTTCGCCGGCGCTGCTGTGGGGTGGCGGCGTCGGCGTACTCGCCGCAGTCGCCCTCGTCGCGGCGGTGATGCTGCGTGACGACTCCACGGCGGCGAGCACCAGCGACCAGCCCATCGTGGCGCAGTCGGATTCCCTGGCTCTGGAGCGTCAGCCGGTCGCCGAGCCGCTGGCGGTCACGCCGCCGGAGGTGGCCGTTGAGCCGCCGCCATCGACCGCAGCCGAGGCGACGCCATCTGGCAGTGCGCCGCCGCGACCCGATGCCGCACGCCCAAATGTCCCACCGGCTCGTGGCGGCACGACGGCCGACCGACCGCCAGCGACTGACCCGCAGACGCCGACTGTTCGATCACGAACGGCGGAGACGCCAGCGCGGAACGTCGTGCCGCCCGTCGAGCCCGCCCGGTCCGGCGCGGCGGCCGTCGCTCAGCCCGTCGAGAAAGTCGATTCAGCACCGCCCGTACGCACGGACGTGGCTGGTCCAAGCACCGACGATATGCGCTCGCTGGCCTCGGGCTACGTGAGTCGGGTGAATCGCGGTGAGTTCAGAACGGGGGAGTTCGCCTCGTTTTTTTCGCGCACGACATCGGGGCATCGTGTGGCAATGGTTGGTCAACCGCGTGCCGCGGGCCGTCAGGGCGATGCGCTGCTCGTGGATGTGGACGTACAGGTCGAACGCACGATGGGAAGCGGCGCGCTTGATCGCCGTACCGGGACGGTGCGACTGCTGTTGCGAGGACGCGCTGGTTCAGCGGTTGTTGAGAGCGCGACGCCCGGTGCCCTAACGCGCGCTCGGTAAGCGAGCGCGAGCACAGCGCTACTTGCCGCGTTGTGAACGCTGCCGCAGCTTCCGGTTCTTACTCGTTCAGAGCTGTTGTGTATTGCTGGTTCCCACCTGACACCCCCGTTCATGGAATCCTCGCATCGTCGCGCCCCCGCGCCGTCCCCGATCGCCTCCAGAGTTTTCGCGCCGCGCCTGAGGACCATGTGGCGCGCGATGACCATCGGTGCGTGCGCGCTCGCTGTTGCATCGCCTCGCGCGCACGCGCAGGGTGCCCAGAAGTACGGCCTCCAACTTTCCGTGCTCTCGACGTCGATTCGCCTCGGCGAAGGCAATGCAAACTCGGGTGGTATCGGCATCGAGCCGCAACTGCGCTTCAATCGCGTGTATCGATCACCCACGGCTGGCGTTGTCTCGCTCGGCGTTGGCGGACAGTGGACGACGCACGCGTCGGGCGTTGACGACATCACCATTACCGGTGGTTTCGTGGAGCCGCGATGGGTGCCCGTGTTGCCGTACGAACGATTTTTCCCGTATCTCTCCGGTCGCATCGCGGTGCTGAATCAGTCCAACAACTTCGGCACATCGTCGTCGGGGCTCGCGTATGGCGCCGGTGGCGGCGTGGCGTATGTCGTCAACTCCCGCCTGAACATTGACGCAGGCGTCGCGCTGGTGCGCCAGCAGTTCGGTGACATCACGTTCACGCGCGCCGGACTGTCCGGGACCGCCGAGTTTCCCACCGTGACCACCTACGCCGCGAAAATCGGCTTCAGCCTTGGCTTCCCCAAATGACCACCATGCGTGCGAGCTCGACGCGTAGATCCTCCGGCCAATGGGCGTTGTGGCTCGGCCTTGTCGCCGTTGTCGGCTGCGGTGGTGGCGGTGGTGACGGCTTCGTGCAACCGCCACCACCACCACCGGCGGTTTCCATCACGATCGCACCAACGACGGCGACGGTGAATGTGGGTGCCAACACACCGTTGGCGGTGAGCATTTCGGGTGGGTCGCCCACGCCGACGCTGGCGTCGTGTTCTTCGTCGAGCACGTCGATCGCGAGCGTGGCGGCTGGCGTATCGTCGTGCGTTGTTACGGGCGTGTCGGCGGGTTCAGCAACCATCACGGCCACAACTTCGGCCGGGCAAACCGCCACGGCGACGGTGACAGTGGCGGCGCTGGCCCCCGCACTGACAGGCTTTACGCTCACGCCGCCTACCGGCGCGATCATTGTTGGCGAGACACTGCCGCTGGTCGCGACGCCGGTGAACCCCACGGGCGTGACGGTCAATATCTCGTATGTCTCCAACGCGACCGCCGTCGCAACGGTCTCGGCGGCCGGCGTCGTGTCAGCGGTTAGCATTGGCAGCGCCACCATCACCGCCACGGCGCAGGGCAGTGGCAGCGGCTTTGCCACCACCACCATCGTGCGCACGTCGGTCATCACGGTAAGCGCCGATCCGTGCGCGCCAATCACGGTCGCGCTGCCGCTCACGCGCAACGGCACCATCACGGCGTCGAGTTGCATCGTCCCCGGTGGTGTGCAGCGACGCGGTGAAGTACTGCGCACCAATCTGGCCGCTGCCACGGCGCTCGAGGTGCGCCTTACGCCCACCGGATTTGCGCCCTATATCGCGGCGCTTCCCGTAGGCCAGTCGGAATTCGTCTTCACCACCCGTGCGCTCGGCCAAGAAGCGCGACGTATCTGGCATCTGCCCGCCGGCCCCACGGAAATGCGCATTGGTACGGCCGGTGCAGGACAGGCGGGCACGTTCACGCTGCAGGTGACATCCGTGAATCCCAGCGTGGAGAACTGTGTCTCGGTGATTCTGGGTGGCAGCGTGTCGTCGCCGCAGACGTTGTCTGGCACCGACTGCCAGTTCGGCAATACGGCGGCCGATGAGTTTTTCGTGTACTCCACGCGCCCGTGTGTGATCACCATGAATCGCGTCGTGCCAACGGGGGGCATGGCTGATCCGCTGCTCGAGGTGTACGCGGCCGGCAACCTGCTCATCTTCGATGATGATGGTGGCGGTGGCGTGAACGCTCGCCTGACGCTGCTCGCGTGCCGTTCGCTGGCCGATGACGTCTTGCTCATCCGTGCCACGTCCTTCGACGACTTCGATACCGGCGGGTACACGTTCGCCATCAGCATCGGTGCGCCGTTCATCGGTACCGCCGATGGCGAAACGTTCTCGTCGATGTCCTCCGTCATCAAACCGCGTCGAACGCGATCAGCCGTTACGAATGCTTCGCGACTGGCACCAGCGTGGCTCGGCACGCTCGGTGTGTCCACCGTTCCACCCGCGCAGTGATCGACACACGGAGCGCGGGTTGATGAAGGTTGGGATCATCGGGGCGGGACACGTTGGCAGCACCACCGCGTATGCACTCACGCTGCGCGGGAGCGCGACGGAAATCGTGCTCGCGGACACCGATGCACGCCGCGCAGCGGCCCAGGCCGAAGACGTAGCAGACGCGGTGCCCGTTGCGTTTCCCGCGCGCGTGACGGGCGGCCCCGTTGAGGCGATGCGTGACTTCGACATCATCGTGCTGGCGTGCGGACCCAGCATTGAGCCTGGACAGAATCGACTTGCGATTTTGCAAAAGAGCACCGACATCTTCAAGTCGGTGGTGCCGACGGTGATGCACGTTGCGCCGAACGCAATTCTCATTGTCGCGAGCAATCCCGTCGACATCATGACGCATGTCACCGCCGCCGAGTCGGGGTTGCCGGCCGGCCGCGTGATCGGATCCGGCACACTCCTCGATACCCTGCGCTTTCGCGCGCAACTCAGCGTGCATCTCGGGGTGTCTGCCTCATCGGTGCAGGCCTACGTGCTCGGCGAGCACGGTGACAGCGAGGTACTGGCGTGGTCGAGCGCGCGCATTGGTGGGTTGCCACTCGGTGACGTGGGTGAACAGCTCGCTCGTCCGCTCACCCGTGAAGTGCGCGAGCAGATCGATCAGGATGTGCGACGCGCCGGTTACCGAATTCTCGAAGGCAAGGGCTTTACGTCGTTCGGCGTGGCGGCCGGCATTGCGCGCATCGTGGACGCCATTCGTGACGATGAGCGTGTGGTGCTCACTGTCAGTGCGCGGACGCCGAAGGTTGCTGGTATTGCCGATGTGTCTGTGTCATTGCAGCGCGTGGTTGGGCGCGACGGGATCACGCACACGCTGGAGCCCGACATGAATGCGCAGGAAGGCGAACTGTTGGCAAAGAGCGCGCGCATTATCCGTGACGCCACGACACAAGTGGGGTACTGACTCTCGGCGGCGTGCACTGTTCTTCGAATTGAGCGCGCCCGTGGGATTCCCGATTTCCGGAGCAGGTACATGGGTCGACTACTTTTCGCGCTGCTGGTTGGCGTGATCGTGAATGGACTAATCGTTTTTGGCGTGGAGTCAGTGAGTACGTTGCTGCATCCGTTGCCGCAGGGATTCGATGCGAACAACGTGGGGCAGATGCGCGCGTATCTCGCGTCCGGCGGTGTGCCGGTGACCTCGATGGTGATGGTGGTTGTGGGGTATCTGCTCGGCGCCCTCGGCGGAGCGTTCGCGGCCTCCAAACTGGCACCGCACCGCGGTCTGATGCCGGCGCTGGTGATCGGTCAGATCAGTCTGGTATTCATCATCATCAATCTGATCTCGTTGCCGCACCCGATGTGGATGATGATCGCAAGTGTTCTCGTCCCGATTCCAGGTGCGTGGGCGGGCGGCCGCGCGGCGCGTGCGCGCGGCGGGATGAAGTAAACGCTACCCGGCGTCGGTGGGCGCTTTCGGGCTCTCTTTCCCAGCCCGACTGGCCGCGTCATCAGAGATGCCATGAGAAGTGCCATCAGCGGCGCGTTCGGCCAGGAGCTCCGCTTGTCGTCCCGCTCCGCGCACCAGAACAATTCCGCCCAGCGAGACCACCGCGCCCACCACAAACGGCCACGACAGATTCGACACGGTGGCTACACCGCTTGCGGTGAACGGCCCGATCACACGACCAAACGACGCCGCACTCTGATACGCGCCGAGTGCGGCGCCGCGTTCGTTGGGGCCGGCGAGACCAGCCACGAGATTGCCGAAGGTGGGATTGAGAATCGCGGAACCCAGTCCGAACACACCGAGTGCAACGAGCAGCGCCGCCATGCCCGGTGTCCAGGGAATCGCGATCATGCCAACCGCTACGAACACGATTCCGATCTGCGCCAGCACATACGCGCCGAAGCGTTTGGTCAGCGGCGCGGTAAGCCACACCTGTACTACGACGCTCACGACGCCCACAAACACGTACACGAGTCCGAGTGTGCGCGGACCCATGTTCATGGTCTCAGCCGCCCAGAGTGCGAGTGTGCTTTGCAGCATCGCGACCGCCGCGATCACGACAATCGTCGTGAGCAACACCTGACGCAATCCGTCCCGCTTGAAGTAGTCGCTCAGCTTGACGCGTGGCGTGCTGCGCGTGGTAGCGCGGGACTCCGCCGAAAGCGATTCCGGCAGCCGGGCGAGCGTGAGTGCAAACGCAATGAGTGACATCACAGCCGCGCCCCACGCGACGCGCACCAAACCGTCCCCGGCGGCATCGTTGCCGGCGAGCAGTCCACCGAGCGCCGGTCCGGCAATGAACCCGAGTCCGAACGCGGAGCCCAGCAATCCGAGCGCCTTGGGTCGCGTGGCGTCGGTGGTGATATCAGTGGCGTAGGCGTAGGCGGTCGCCACATTGCCGGCGGCCAATCCGGCAGCTACGCGCGACAGGGCCAGCGTGAATCCGGAGTCAGCAAAGGCGAGCAGAATCGACGCGGCGGCGTTGCCAAGCAGCGTGATCAACAGCACTGGGCGTCGCCCGATCCGGTCGGAGAGCGAACCCCACACGGGAGAGCCGACCAGCTGTCCAAGCGAATACAGACCGAGAAAAAAGATCACCGACGCCGGATCCACGCCTGTGCGTTCCGCATAGAACGGAAACACCGGAATGATCATGCCGAAGCCGATCAGGTCGAGAAAGACGATGATGAAGAGCGTGAACATGCGTGGGGGAAGGCTAGTCGGTGCTTCGCCCGGACGGCAGCGGTTGTCAGAGCACGGGGCGATATTGCACCCTGCCCATGACGCTCCATACGCACTGGTCTCTCACGCTCGATGCACTCGCCGACACAGCGGCGGAAGTGCTGCGCACGCCGCCCCCGGGCGACAATCCGTTCGTGCCCGACGTGTTGGTGGTGGGTGGACGGGGCGTGGAGCAGTGGCTGCGCCTGGCGCTCGTGGCGCGCCTGGACATCCTCACCAACGTCCAGGTGTGGTCGCCGTCGCGCTTCACGAGCGATCTGCAGCGGTGGGCGGTGCCGAGCTCAACTGGCGGTTCAGCCGCGCTCACACTGGCGATTCTGGCGTCGGTAGAGGCCGATGCGTCGCTGCTGCCCGTCGAGCTGCAGCATCTCGCTTCCGCGCCGGGGACATCGGCATCACCGCTGTTGGTCGCCTGGGCGGCTCGCGCGGCTGGCACCTTCGAACGGTACGCCCTGCATCGCATCGAGTGGCTCGCGCGCTGGGAACAAGGATCGGATCACGCCGCCAGCGATTGGCAAGCGAGACTGTGGCGCGCCGCCGTGGCGCGGCTCGGTGGTGCGCCAGCCGACGTGCACGCCCGCACGCTCGATGGGCTGCGTACGCGGACGCCCAGTGGGTTGCCCACCCGATGGCTGCTGCTGCATCAGGGACGCATGCCCCGTGCCCAGTTGGCGCTCGTGGATGCGTTAGCGGCGCATCACGAGGTGCACATCCTCGTGCACGCGGCAACCGCACCGTTGCACGAGCTCGCGTTGACGCATGACGCGAATACCGCCGACGGTCTGCGGCACGTGTTGCTCGCGCGCCAGCACGTCGTTGCGTCACGACTCGATCGCGTGCGCACCGATTCGCTCGTGTTGCTCGCGCACACACTCGGCCGTGTTGGCACGCAGTCGTACGTGCGCGATCTTGCGATCGCCGATGAAACAGTTGCTGCGCGCACCGTGTTGCATGCCGTGCAACAGCGCTTGCGCACCGACGTGGCCAGCGACGCCGTGCGTTGGCAGGCGGAGGAACACAGCACGACGGTTGACCGCTCGCTGCGTGTGCTCGCCTGCCACGGATCGCTTCGGCAAGTGGAAGTCCTCAAGGATGCGCTTTTGCGCGCGTTCAACCGCGATCATACGCTGCAACCACGCGATGTGGTGATTCTCACGCCCGATCCTGCACGCTTCGTACCGCTGCTGCAGGCCATTTTCCCGCTCACGCATACGAACACGAACACACACGCGCGCGATGTCGCGGATCACCACGCCGGCGACCGGGATACACGCAAGAGCGACATCACACCGGCGCTGGGACTGCACGTGCAGGGACGCTCGCCACGCGCCACGAATCCCGTGGCCGATGTCATCATCCGTCTGTTGTCACTCGCCGACGAACGGGCTTCTGCATCACGCGTGCTTGATCTGGTGGAGCGCGGACCGGTCGCTGAAGCATTCGGCCTCACGCCGTCCGATGCGCCAGTCATTCGCGCGTGGATGCACGAAGCGGGCGTGCGTTGGGGCATCGACGACACCGACCCTCAGCGTGACGGCCTGGGTTTGCATGACGAAGGCACGTGGCGTCGCGGCCTGCGGCGCGTGCTGCTCGGTGTCGCCATGCACGACGTGTCGCGCGGTCCGGAACACCGTGACGCACACTTGGCTGGACACGCGCCGGTCGCTGGTCTCGAAGGCGAACGCGCGGAGCTCGCGGGACGCGTGGCCCGCGCGCTGCGTCTCATCCTCGACACCCTCGACTCCGCACGCGCACCGCGCAATTTGCACGACTGGGCCGAGTGGACCGATACGGCGCTGCGCACACTGACACCGATCACCGGTGCGGCGGCGGTCGGTGCCGCGCGGCTGCGCGACATCGTGACGGCGTTGGCCGTCGATGCCGATGCCGTGCGTGTCGGCGGCACACTCGCCGCCGCTGCCGTGGCGCAACTGCTGGAACACCGCATGGAAGATGTGCTCATCGCGCCGGGTCGTCTCGGTGGCATCACGGTCGCGCCGCTCGTGTCCGGTTGGGTACGTCCCGCACGTGTGATCGCGCTGCTCGGCATGGACGACGAGCTGTTCCCCAGGCGCGGTGGTGCGCCATGGTTCGATCAGATGCTTGAGTCGCCCATGCTCGCCGATCCCGACGATCGCGGTGAACAGTTGCAAACCGTGTTTGACGCGATCATGCAGGCGCGCGATCAACTGGTCATCACCTACACGGGATGGAACAAGGCCGGTACCATGCGCCTGCCGCCGAGTGTTGCCGTGGGCGCCATCGCGGAGGCCGTGCACGATGCGGTGCAATTGACGGAACCCGACGCTGACCGCGACACCGTGTGGCGCACGCTCGTCGAGCGGGAAATGCCACTGCAGCCGTTCAGTGCGCGGGCGTTCGTCGCGCCCACCGCATCATCCGATGTTGCTGCTGAACACGCGCACGACGGCGTGTCGTTCGATGCACTATCGGCCGCCACCGCGATGCGTTTGCGGCGTGACGGAACGGCGCGGTCCGCCGCATCGCCCGTGGTGCACACGCGCGGCGGCGACACGGACACAGGTCGGCGCCCGCGCCCACCGCGCACCACACTCCCACTGGCCACGCTGCTGCGATTCTTGCGCGGCCCCGCCGCAGAAATCCTGTCACGACTGGGCGTGTGGCAGGATAGTGAAACACTGGTGCTCGACGACGTGCTTCCCATCACGCTCGATCGGGGCCTCGAATCGCGCGCCGTTGTGCACATGGCGGAAGCACAACTGCTCGGCGGTGATGTCGAACGCACGCTGCAGGCGTTGCAGCATCGCGATCAGGTGCCGCCAGCAAGGCTGGGTGACGTGTGGGCGCACGCCGCCAAACAGCGTGCGGCGTGGCTGGTGAGTTCCGCGCGTGATGCGATTGGCAATACATCACGCAGCGCACCTGAAGTCCTGCGGGTGCAGGTTGGCGAGACGTTGCTCACCGGCACAATTGACAATCGACACGGCGATACGCTGCTCTTTCTGCGCGATGGCAAACATCGACCCGAGCGGCTGCTTGGCGCGCTCGTTACACTCTGCTTCGCCGCATCGGCCGGCAGTGGCGCGCGTCGCGCCCATCAGGTCGATGCGGATCAGGCGACCACGCTCGTGCTACCTGCGCAGCCGCTCGACCTCCTTGCCGACTGCGTCCAGTTGTACTTCGATGCGGATCGTACGGTACCGCCGTTCGCCCCTCGCACCTCGTGTACGTATGCCGCTGCGGCTATGACAGGGGACGAGCAGACGGCCATCGACAAAGCCAACGACGCGTGGGCACCGGAGAATCCCGACAAACTTGCCGAACGTGATGAGCCCGGCAATGGCCTGCTGCATCAGGTGCCACCCACCGTTGATCCGCAGTTTGCAATGATTGCCAACCGATTGTTTTTGCCGGTGTTCAGTGCCATGGAGGGCGTATGAGCGATCCGGCCGATCAGGAACTGCGGCGCGCGATCGAACTGCTGCGTGCCATCAAACCCGGCACCCATATCATCGAAGCCAGCGCTGGCACAGGAAAAACGTTCACGATTACCAGTCTGATCGCCGCCGCATTGGCGCTCGACGCGGTGCATCCGTCGCGTGTGCTTACGGTGACCTTTACGCGTGCGGCCACCGCTGAACTGCGTGTACGCGTGCGGGAGCGCATCGCGTCACTGGCCGAGGCGATCGCCGATCCTGCTACAAGCGATGCAATCGCGCGCGCGGTACTCGCACACGTCGGCGGCGACGACGCACCGCAGATTGTTGGTGAACGCCTGGCGCGTGCGCTCGCCGAGTCCGACGCGATCGGCGTAGATACGATGCACGGCTGGTGTGCCACCCTGCTTGGGCAATACGGCGATCTGCTCGGTCTCGACGCACCGGACGCTGATGCATCTGTGGCGTTGCCGCCCGTGGCTGAACTCACTGAGCGAGGTGCGCTCGTGGCGTCCGCGCGCGTCCCAATGGCGCAGTGGTACGGCTTTATGCGACGCATCGTGTCGGTGGGCGGGCTCGAGCAGCTCGCCGGCGCCGCGCTGGCGGGCATCGGACATGTGTTCGTACAGCGCGAAGACGGGACAATGCTCGGCGATGATGCGGCCGAGGTCGCACGGCTCGAACGTGACATCACGCGCATCGCGGAGTTGCACGCGATGTTGTTGACGGAATGGTTGGCGCATGGAGAGCAGCATGTGCGCGCGATCGAGCACGCGATGGCCACCAAACAACTCAGCGGCAGGCAGTGGCAAACGCGATGGCTCGACAAGCGCGTGGCTGCGGTTGACTACGTGTTCGCCGATCTGATGCGATTCTTTGAGGCGACCAAGGATCAGCGGGAAGACATTCAGCGCTTCAGCAGCCGCGAACTGGCCGCCACCAGCAAGTCGGCCAGCGATCCGTTTACACTCGGCGACTTCAGCGATCTGCTCGACGAGCTCATCGCACTGTTGCCGTCACTCGTGGACGCGTTGGCCATGCCGCTGCGATATTTCATTGAATCGGTGCAGCAGTCACTGCCGCGCAAGGCGAACGACTTCGACGACCTGCTGCGACTGGTTGCCGACGGGCTTGCGCGCGATCCTGCGGTCGCTGAACGCGTGCGTCGCAGTGCCGATCTGGTGTTGATCGATGAATCGCAGGACACCGATCCGCTGCAATGGCGCATCTTCCTGTCGTTGTTCAGCGAGGGGGTGTCGCACAAGCGTCTGGTGCTCGTGGGCGATCCCAAGCAGTCGATCTACCGTTTCCGCAACGCGGAAGTGGCCGTGTATCTCGCGGCGCGTGATGCAGCCACGAGTACGCCGTTTACACTCGGCACCAACTACCGCAGTGATGCGGCACTGGTGCACGCCGTGAACGCGATGTACGCCGGTGCGCCGGGCGTGTTTGGTGCCGGTGTGGATTACGAGCCTGTGATGCCATCACGCGCCCACGCGGAACTCGTGCCGCGTGCCGCTGCACCGCTGCGCTTCGTGGAAGTAGTGGCGGACGGAACGCAAAGTAGCGTGCATGCCGTGCGTGCAGCCGTCGCCGATGATGTGGCTGCACGGATTGCGCGTATCGTGCACGCCCCGTCCGCCTCAGCGCCGCACATCGTTCGTGACGGTTTGGCACCGCGCGTGGTATCGGCGCGCGACTGCGCGGTGTTGGTGGCCACGAATCGACAGGCACGTCAGATAGTGCAGGCGCTGCGCGACGCT